>NZ_JBZAYU010000002.1:0-149075 GCF_058243005.1 Acinetobacter sp. 231_lipA
TACTTTTTAAAGGGAACACCATCGACTCAAATTTCTATTTGCAACAGTGCCTTATATGCTAGGTTTGTGCAACAAAGCCCTTTTACTTCAATACTGCGGTTAGGGTGGATAGAAAAGGATCTAACTGCTATCATTGCCCCCGAAATCCTCCAAAACAGATATCTTTCTTAATATGACACTTACGCCACCTTAAGTTTATTTACCTCTTAAATCAGTAAATAACTCATCACTGTCTAGTGATGTGGTGTAGTAGCTTGTGTGTCATATATCACATCACTAGCCTTTCCTAAAATTTAAAAAAGTAGGCTATTTTCATGTTATCCAATATTCGAGAACAATGGTTCTCCAATATTCGCGGGGATGTCCTTGCGGGTATAGTCGTTGCTTTGGCTCTAATTCCTGAAGCAATTGCTTTTTCCATCATTGCAGGCGTCGATCCTAAAGTGGGGCTATATGCTTCATTCTGTATTGCTGTTGTGATTGCTTTTGTGGGCGGTCGTCCTGGTATGATTTCCGCTGCAACAGGTGCCATGGCTTTATTAATGGTCACACTGGTTAAAGAGCATGGTCTGCAATACTTATTAGCAGCCACAATATTGACAGGATTTATTCAAATCTTAGCCGGTTATCTAAAATTAGGGGCCTTAATGCGGTTTGTATCAAAGTCAGTCGTGATTGGCTTTGTAAATGCCTTGGCTATTCTAATTTTTATGGCTCAATTACCTGAACTCACCAATGTGACATGGCATGTCTATGCGATGACAATTGGCGGTTTAGCTATTATTTATCTATTCCCTTATATCCCAGTAATAGGGAAACTTTTACCCTCTCCCCTCATCTGTATTGTCCTACTTACACTCTTTGCCTTATTGATTGGTTTAGATGTAAGAACCGTCGGTGATATGGGGCAATTACCAGATACTCTTCCAATTTTCTTGCTTCCTGATATCCCTTTAAATCTTGAAACCTTAGCGATTATTTTGCCCTATTCACTAGGCTTGGCTGCCGTGGGTTTGCTTGAATCTATGATGACAGCAACGATTGTCGACGATTTAACAGATACCAATAGTGATAAAAACCGTGAGTGTAAAGGACAAGGCGTTGCCAATATTGCTTCAGGCTTTTTAGGCGGAATGGCAGGCTGTGCCATGATCGGTCAATCAATTATTAATGTGAAATCTGGTGGTCGTACCCGTTTATCTACCTTTAGTGCGGGGGTCTTCCTGTTAATTATGGTGGTGTTTATCAGTGACTGGCTCAAAGTCATTCCAATGGCTGCACTGGTTGCCGTAATGATCATGGTTTCAATCGGAACATTTAACTGGGATTCACTACGCAATATTCGCCAATATCCCCTATCTAGCAATATTGTGATGATCGTTACAGTCATCGTGGTCGTTGCGACACATAACTTGGCTTATGGCGTATTAGTTGGTGTACTTCTTTCTGCATTATTTTTTGCCAATAAAATTGAACGCTACATGGCAATTCAGTCTGAATTTAATGAACCTGAAAATACCCGTATTTATACGGTAACAGGTCAAGTGTTCTTCAGCTCATCAGATAAATTTACTTCTGCATTTGATTTCAAAGAAGCACTTTCAAAAGTTGTGATTGATGTTAGTCAGGCTCACTTCTGGGATGTGTCTGCGGTCGCTGCTGTAGATAAAGTGGTCATTAAGTTTAGACGTGAAGGAACAGAAGCCGAACTTATTGGAATGAATGAAGCCAGTAAAACATTAGTCGATAAGTTTGGTATCCATGATAAGCCAGATGCTTTAGATCGCTTAAATAGCCACTAAGAGGGATGAATTATGTCAAAAATTATTGCATGTATTGATGGATCATTAGCAACAAATACCGTTTGTGATTATGCAGCTTGGTTTAGCGATAAACTTAGTTCACCGCTTAAGTTATTACATGTTATTGATAAGCCAAAAGCGAAAGCACCACAAGATTTAAGCGGTGCAATCGGCTTGGGAAGTCGAGAAACCTTACTAAATGAGTTGGTTGAATTTGAAGAGCGTAAGGGGAAGATTGAGCTAGAGCATGGCCAAATTCTTCTTCGGGAAGCAAAGAATTATCTATTGGAGAAGTTCTCTATTGATGCTCAAAGTTTTCAACGCCACGGCAGTCTTTTAGCAACAATTATGGGAATGGAAGAAGACATTCGAGTTCTTATTATGGGGAAGCATGGGACTGAAACCGAGCATGATTCCAGTAAAGTTGGAACACATATTGAAAATGTTGTTCGTGCCCTTCATAAACCCGTATTAATAACATCTGTAGCGATTAGGATGTCCTGACAGCTTGTTTTTGGGAATGCGAGGATTCTCCAAAACCTTGATCAACTTCTTCTTCAATGGCTGCTTAAAATCATGATGAGTATGTATAGTTTACCAATTTAAAACCTCCTGTTTTTTCAGCACATATCAGTTAGGATGAGGTCGTAAATCCTCCAAAGATTCCTCTACTAAGGGAAAACTAAGCCACTGCCTGATTCTGACAAGCTGACATGACATGCAATACCGCAGCCGTCCGTGTTTCTACATAGAGCTTTTCAAAGACATGCTCAAGATGCTTGTTCACCGTCCGCGGGCTGAGTTGCAGGATCTCGGCAATATCCCGGTTGGTCTTCCCCATCGTGACCCAATGCATCACTTCTGCTTCACGCGGCGTCAGGTTTGGACAGGCCTGCGCGATTTCCTCTGTGCTCGGCATTTGGGTCTGCTCTTTCAACTGTACCAAAACATGTTTAGAGATATGGCCTGCATACAGTTTGGCGAGCAGGTTAAGTTGTAACTGCTGATGGCCATGACCATACTGACCATGCAGTAAGTGTGCTTGATCTGGCTGCTTGAGCAAGTCCTGTAGCCACTGATTTAAACTGGACTGAAAATGCTGTACATCCACCTGATGATATTTCAGTAATTCACTGACGATTGGGGTCTGCCAGATAATTTCACCTTCCAGATTCAACGATAGAATCGCACTGCCGGTTGCATCCAGCATTTGTCGCTGCTGATGCATCAGACGCGCCTGCAATAAATGAGTTTTTACCCGCGCCCGAACTTCATCAATATTTAAAGGCTTGGTTACGTAATCTACCCCACCTGCCTGAAAGCCTTTAAGAATGTGCTCGGTTTCAGTCAGACCCGTCATAAAAATCACCGGGATATGTTCGGTTACTGGACTGGCCTTAAGCTGGGTGCAGGTTTCGAAGCCATCCATTTCCGGCATACTGCCATCGAGCAGGATCATGTCGGGTTGAATGCGATGCGCAATTTCAATTGCATCAAATCCATTGGTCGCCACAAGTACCTGATAGCCAGCCTGATCCAGGCTCTCATGCAATAGACTTAGATTTTCAGGTATATCATCCACAATCAAAATACTTTCCAACATGTCCACCTTACCCCTACTTCAGCACATCTGCATGCTCATGAAGTCGCTGAATTGCTCTTTTAAAATCAAATTGTTTTAAATCCTGCTCAATCTGATGCCATATATCGTTATATTGTTCAAAGTGCTGTCCACATTCATGCAGGACATCTTTTGCCCCCCGGATAAAACCAATACTTAAATACTGTTCCAACTGAATGACCACCTCTGCCACATTCAACAATGAAATGGATGGGTTCAATTCATTTTCGCTTTCAACCACTAGCGTGGAGATCTGTGCTTTCTGATCAGAAGGCTGTTCTTGTTCTGTCTGCTGCTCATGCTGATGAAGCCAGCTTAAGCCCAGCTTATCGCCAATCTTGTTTAATAATAAATTGAGATCGACCGGCTTTACTAAAAAGTCTTCATTCAATACATCCGTTTCCGGATTAATCATCCGCTCATTAGCATCTGCGGAAATAATAATAATCGGTACATTGGTGATTTTATTCTGGCGCAGCAATTTCGCCGTTTCCCAGCCGCCCAGTAAAGGCATACTTAAATCCATCAAAATCAGATCAGGATTAAATTCTGGAACCTGACGCAAACAGGCTAAACCTGATTCTGCCTCTTCTAAAATAAAACCTAAGGGTTTAAGAAAATTCAGAACCAGGCCACGGTCGGTCGCTTCATTATCAACCACCAGTATTTTACGGCGTTCTCCGGTATAACTGGTTACAGTATTAGAGGCAACGTCAGCGATCGGATGGATCAGGGATTTAGAAGGCAAATACAGTTTTATTTTAAAGACTGAACCCTGTTTTAACTGGCTACTCAGGGTCAGCTCGCCACCAAGAATATCGACCAGAAGCTTCACGATTGGCAGCCCTAAACCCGTGCCGGCAAAGCTGCCCTGTACTACATTACGGCCACGTTCAAAAGGCTGGAAGATCCGCTCAACATCCGACTCAGCAATCCCACAACCGGTATCCTGAATTTCAAAATAAGCAGTCTGAAAACGGTAATCGACCTTAAATTTGACTCCCCCCTCCAGGGTAAATTTCAAAGCATTACCCAACAGATTAATCAGTATCTGTTCCAGACGTTTTTTATCAATACGGACATACTGTGGAATCTTACTACTGATCTCCACATCAAACTTCAGCTGCTTTTGGGCAAACTGTGGCTCGAATATATGCACGATCTGTTTAAGAAATTTTGGCAGGTCGATATTGGAATTTTCCAAAGAAATCTTACCAGTTTCAATCCGTGCCAAATCCAGCAGACCATCAATTAGAGAAGTCAGATGCTGACCGCTCCGGCTAATCACGCCCAGGGCAGATTCGCCCTGTTCAGACAGTTTTTCCTGTTTCTGCAGTAGCTGGCTATAACCGAGAATACTGTTCAACGGTGTTCGTAATTCATGACTGATGCCAATCACATAGCGGCTTTTGGCTTCATTGGCCTTTTCAGCCTGAATGCGGGCATCCTGCAACTGGCGATCGGTAACTTTATGCGCTTCAATCTCATCCATCAGCAGTTGAGTCTGGGTATTACTTTCCAGCTGTGCCTGACGTCGACTTTCATCATTCAGCACTAACCACCAGGCGGCTACACACAGTAGCAGGAACAGTACGGCATAGATTTTGACGAACAGCATTGTCAGCGCATCCTGCTGCTGTGACAAAGCACCCAGGCTGGCAGACTCCTGTAAATAAATCAGGCTCAGACTAACTGCCAACACCACGCCCAAGACAAAAATCAGCAGGATATACAGACTTAAGCGGGTATTAATATGTTGTACCCAGTATTTCGGCAGGAACCAGGCTGCAAAAACTCTTAGCTGTGAAGACCAGCGTGCATGCGGCTTACACAGATCATGACAACGTGCTTCAAGCGTGCAGCACAGAGAACAGATCTGACTGCTATAGGCTGGACAACTGGCCATGTCTGCAGTTTCATAATCATGCTCACAGACTACACAGGTTTGGGTTTCGACCAACTTCAGCTCAGGCTTTTCTTGACGTGCCAAGTAGTATTTACCTTTGGTAAACCAGGCAATTAGCGGTACACATAACATCGCCGTACCGAGTGCGATAAAGCCGGCCAAGGACCGGGCAATCTCTCCAAAAACTCCCCAGTAACACAGCATGGATAAGACCGATGCAATGATCAGGCTACCGACTCCAACCGGATTAATGTCATATAAATAGGCCCGTCGAAATTCAATTCCTTTTGGACTCAGTCTCAGTGGTTTACAGATCACCAGATCCGCAACAATGGCACCGATCCAAGCAAGGGCCACATTACTGTATAAGCCAAGCACACGCTCCACCGCATGGATTACCCCAAGTTCCATCAACAGCAAAGCGATAAAGATATTGAATACCAGCCAGACTACGCGCCCTGGATGGCTATGCGTCAGACGCGCAAAAAAGTTCGACCAAGCCAATGACCCTGCATAGGCATTGGTAACATTAATCTTGATCTGAGCGACGCAGACAAATAGAACAGTCAGAAATAAAGCGATGCTGGGATGATTGACCACCTGTTGATAGGCAATCCAGTACAGATAATTGGGGTTACTCAGTTCGGAATCGGCAACCAGATACTGCATTGCCAGCGCCATAAGTAACATACCCATGAATATCTTGATAAATCCGCCTAGAATCCAAGCTGGTCCACCTAAAAAGACTGCCCAATTCCATTTACGCTGAATATGTTTTTTATCGGGTAAAAACCGCAGATAATCCGCCTGTTCTCCGATCTGAGTGATTAAGGCAAATAGCACCGTACAAGATGCACCAAAAAAAGACAGATTAAAGGCAGCGCTCTGACTTTTTGCGCCCTCGATGAATGCAAGATTGCTGATCAAATCAGGTTGTTTCACCAACACAAAGCACCATGGTAATAAAAGCAGAAATAACCAGAGTGGTTGGGTGATAGCCTGCACCTTATTGATGAAGCCAATGCCTTTGACCACCAATGGCAAAATCACCAGTGCTGAAATCAGGTAGCCAATACTCAGGGGTACGCCTAAGCCTAGCTCCAATGCCAGCGCCATGATGGCGGCTTCAAAGGCGAGAAAGATAAAGGTGAAACTGGCATAAATGACCGAGGTAATGGAGGAGCCAATATAACCAAATCCGGCACCACGGGTCAGTAAATCAATATCGACATTATAACGGGCAGCATAATAACCAATCGGCCAGCTGGTCAGGAAAATGATAATCGCCACAACCACCAGTGCCCAGAAAGCATTACTGAAACCGTATTGCCAGAGCATGGTTGCTCCAAGTGTCTCCATTGCCAGGAAACTGACAGCCGCAAGCGCCGTATTGGTCACTGTCCATAGCGACCATTTCCTGACGGATTTAGGCGCATAGCGCAGGGCGTAATCCTCAATACTTTCATCGACCACCCAGGTATTGTATTTACGTCGGGTATGAATGACGCGCTGAGGTGCCTGACTGGTATTCGCTGTTGGGTCCATACAGATCAAATAAAGCTAAATATCTGCTATTACAATGCAATAACTATGCCCATCCTATCAGTATCTAAAAATAATCCGACCGAATGCTGTATACGTAAAGTGACGTATATGCTCAATTTTTAACTCCCCTTAGGCTTAGTTGCATACCAAGCGCAAACCAATGATTAAGCGCATCAGCACATCTAATTCTATAGGGGAACCCGACATGAGCTTAAAATCAAAAGTAAAGACATCTGGATTACTGGCAGGTTTACTTGCTGTTCCATTCTTGCTGGCACCCGCACTGACCAATGCCAGCGTACCTGCAACGGCAAAGGTCAATACCACGAAACTTAAAGTAGATGACAAGTTTGTATATGTGGGCCAGCTGCATTCGGCAACCGGTACCATGGCAATTTCTGAAACCGGTTCAATCCAGGCAGAACGTCTGGCCATTGAACAGATCAATAAAAAGGGCGGTGTACTTGGTCGACAGATCAAAATTATTCAGGAAGATGGTGCTTCTGACTGGCCAACCTTTGCAGAAAAAGCACGTAAATTATCTGAAAAAGACCGTGTTGCTGCAATTTTCGGTTGCTGGACTTCTGCCTCTCGTAAAGCCGTATTGCCGATTATTGAACGCAATAACTCTCTACTTTATTACCCAACCTTCTATGAAGGCTTAGAACAATCTAAAAACGTAATCTACACAGGTCAGGAAGCAACTCAACAGGTAATTGAAGCATTGAACTGGCTGGCAAAAGAGAAAAAAGCCAAAACCTTCTATCTGATTGGTTCTGACTACATCTGGCCACGTACCACCATGAAAATTGCCCGTACCCACATCGAAAAAGTACTGAAAGGTAAAGTGGTTGGCGAAGAATACTATCCATTAGGCCACACTCAATTCGGCTCCCTCATCAACAAAACCAAATTGCGTAAACCAGATGCCATCTTTGCAGCAGTCGTGGGCGGTTCAAACGTATCCTTCTACAAACAAATGAAAGCTGCGGGCGTAACAGGCGACAAACAGACACTGCTTACCCTTTCAGTGACTGAAGATGAATTGCTGGGGATTGGCGGCGAAAACATGAAGGGCTTCTACTCTTCAATGAAATATTTCCAAAGCCTGAATAACCCCAATAATGCTGCATTCGTAAAAGCCTTTAAAGCGAAATATGGCCCTAAAGCGGTGGTAGGTGACGTAACACAAGCCGCTTACCTGGGTCCATGGTTATGGAAAGCAGCAGTTGAAAAAGCCGGTAGCTTCGATGTCGCGAAAGTGACTGCCGCATCTAAAGGCCTAGAAATGAAAAACGCGCCTGAAGGCTACGTAAAAATTGACCCAAACCACCATTTATGGAGCAAATCACGTATTGGTCAAGTGCAACCAAATGGTCAGTTCAAGGTTGTTTACGAGTCTAAAGGTCTAATCAAACCAAACCCATTCCCTAAAGGTTACTGAGTTAACAGCCACATGATCAGGGGAAGCCATTCTCCTGATCTTTTTATTCCACACAATTTTTTAAAGCTTGGAGGATGATGCGATGGATCTATCATTTGCAGAATTCGGTGCAATATTTGCCATGCAAGGCTTTAATGGTCTCTCTGTGTTCTGTGTGCTGTTATTGATGGCGCTCGGCCTTGCAATTATCTTTGGGCAAATGGGCGTAATTAACATGGCACATGGTGAGTTTCTGACCATTGGTGCATATACGACATTTTTTATTTCCACACTGACTGAAAGTTTTTTCCCTCAACTCCTACCTTATTATTTCCTGATTGCAATCATTGCAGCCTTCCTCACAGCAGGCATTATCGGTTACATGGTGGAACGGCTCATGATTAGCCGGCTCTATCAACGGCCACTCGATACACTTCTTGCAACATGGGGCTTAAGCCTCATCATGCAGCAGCTGTTCCGTTCTATTTTCGGCCCTAAGGAAGTCAGCCCGACTTTACCTGACTGGTTAATGGGTTCTTATCAACCGACGGAAGCCATCGATATTCCTATCAATGGTCTGTTCCTGATGGGCGTTACCCTCTGTGTTACTGCATTTGTCTACTTTCTGATTTACCGTTCACGCTGGGGTTTACAGCTTCGTGCAACCAACCAGAACCGCTTTATGAGTGGTGCTGTCGGGATCAATACCAAACGTGTTGATAGCTTAACCTTTGCCTTGGGTTGTGGGCTTGCAGGTATTGCGGGTGCAGCCTTCACAACCATCGGTTCTACTGGTCCTACAGCCGGTTCGCTGTATATCGTCGATACATTCTTAGTAGTGGTCTTCGGCGGCGCTGCAAGCTTGCTTGGCACCGTTGCCTCCGCATTCAGTATCGCGCAAGCACAATCTATTCTGGAATTCTTCCTTTCTGGTTCTGTCGCTAAAGTCCTGACACTGGCTACAGTCATTATTATCCTGATGCTGCGTCCTCAGGGTCTCTTCTCAATCAAAGTACGTAAATAGGGATTCAGGAGAGATATTATGAAGAATCTAATGAATGCCTTTTTAGGCGGTAAAGAAGGTGCGATTGGTCTGGTGATTCTTGCCGTACTGATCCTGCTAGTCATGCCAATGTTCCTGGATATTTTCCGTCTGAATCTGATGGGTAAATATTTGACTTTTGCTTTTGTCGCAATCGGCCTGGTTCTGTGCTGGGGACACGGTGGTATCTTAAGTTTAGGTCAAGGGATTTTCTTTGGCATTGGCGGCTACTGCATGGCCATGTTCCTGAAACTTGAAGCTTCAGACATGCAATCTACAGCAGCGCAAACCACGCCAGGAATTCCAGACTTTATGGACTGGAACCAGATCACCAGCTTGCCAGGCTTTTGGGAACCTTTCCATAGCTTCGGGTTTACTTTGTTTGCCATCATCATCATTCCAATCTTGCTTGCCTTCATCATCGGTTTCGCGATGTTTACCCGTCGTGTCGGTGATGTGTACTTCTCGATCATCATGCAAGCCATTGTAGCGATCCTGACCATTCTGATTATTGGTCAACAAGGTTTCACTGGCGGCATTAACGGGATTACAGACCTGAAAACCCTGCATGGCTGGGATATCCGTACCGATGAAGCCAAATATGTCCTGTACTACATCAATGCCCTGCTGCTCATTGCAGTGATCATGATCAGCCGTTTTGTCCTCAGTTCTAAACTCGGACGTCTACTTTCTGCGATGCGTGACAAAGAAGAACGTGTACGTTTCTCTGGCTATGACGTGGCCATGTACAAAGTATTCATTTTCTGTTTCGCAGCTGTGGTGTCATCTATTGGTGGTGCGATGTTTACCCTGCAAGTCGGCTTCATGTCACCAACGATTATCGGCATCGTACCTTCGATTGAAATGGTCATTTTAGCTGCAGTCGGTGGTCGTCTGTCACTGATTGGGGCAGTGTATGGTGCTGTTCTGGTGAATCTGGGTAAAACTTACTTCTCTGAAGCCTTTCCTGAAGTATGGTTGTATTTCCTCGGTGCATTGTTCATCGGTGTAGTCATGTTCTTACCGAATGGCTTAGCGGGTCTGTATGAAAAATATGTCCGTCCATTGTTCCTGAAAAAGAAACCGATCGACAGCACTTCGCCACCGCCAAGTAGTGATCCGGATAAAACGATCAATCCAATTGTAGAAGGAGGCGTGAAATGAATAAAGTCGGCGTAGAAATGAATAAACCGGTGCTGGTCATTGAAGATCTCACCGTGTCCTTCGACGGTTTCAAGGCAGTCAGTGATCTCAACTTCTATCTGGATAAAAACGAAGTCCATGTGGTGATCGGTCCCAATGGAGCCGGCAAAACCACAGTGCTGGATCTGATCTGTGGCAAGACCAAAGCAACTTCAGGTACGATCAAGTTTAATGATATTGAACTGACCAAACTGAAAGAGTTCAATATTGTCCGTAAAGGGGTTGGGCGTAAATTCCAGAACCCGAATATTTATGAAAATCTGTCAGTCTATGACAACCTGGAAATGTCCTTCCCGCGTGGCCGTAATGTCTTTGGTGCGCTGTTCTTCAGACGCACCAAAGATGTCGATGAGCGTATTCGTGAAGTTGCTGGCAAGATTTTCCTGACTGATCTGCTGGATACCTCCGCCGGTCTGCTCTCTCATGGCCAGAAGCAGTGGCTGGAAATTGGCATGTTACTCATGCAAGACCCAGAGCTGCTCATGCTGGATGAACCTGTCGCAGGGATGAGTGTGTCAGAGCGTGAGCAGACGGCGCAACTGTTGCGGGAGATTAGCAAAGGACGTTCTGTGCTGGTGATTGAACATGACATGGAATTTGTCAAAACCATTGCGGACAAAGTCACGGTACTGCACCAGGGTAAAATTCTGGCAGCAGGCAAAATGGACGATGTGCAAAATGATCCGAAAGTGATTGAAGTTTATCTGGGACACTAAGGAGACCACTATGAGCGGATTATTAGAAATTAATGCTTTGTGTTCAGGATATAAACAAAGTCAGGTGATTCACGACCTGGAACTGAAGATCCAGCCGAAGGAAATTGTAGCGATCATGGGCCGTAACGGCATGGGTAAAACCACCCTGTTCAAAACCCTAATCGGCGATATTAAAAATACTAAAGGTGAAATCAAGCTGGATGGCAAAAATCTGGAAAAACTGGATCCTTACCAGCGCGTAGAAAATGGTGTGGCTTATGTGCCGCAGGGCCGGATGATTTTCTCCACCATGTCCGTACTGGAAAATATCCAGACCGGTTTACCGGCTTCTGCGCACGGCAAAGTCCCGGATGACCTGTATGAGCTGTTTCCTGTGCTTTGGGATATGCGCAAACGTAAAGGTGGAAACTTATCGGGTGGACAACAACAGCAATTAGCAATTGCCCGTGCTTTAGCGACTAACCCTAAAGTACTGCTGCTGGATGAACCGACGGAAGGGATTCAGCCCTCTATCATCAAGGACATTGCCAGAACTCTGAAAGAAATCCGTGACCAGCGTGATCTGACCATTGTGGTCTCTGAACAGGTGCTGAGTTTCACCATGGCGATGGCCGATCGCTTCCTGGTGATCGACAAGGGTCGCTTTGCTTATGAAAATGTCCGTGAAAATGTCGATGAGACCACCATCAGTAAGTATCTTTCTGTTTAATATTGCTGGTTTAATCTGGCTATAATTCCCCCCCGATTCGTCGGGGATTTTTAATATCTATTTCACTTAATATCCCAGAATTGTATTTAAATATTTTATTTGATTATTCACATTTAAAAATTTCTTCCAGTCTACGCATCCATATACGCAATTCAACGTATTTTGCTGCAACGTATTTCAAGCGACACTTGAATCATAAAGTTGAATCGATAAAAGAGTTGGAGAAATTTGAATGCGTCACGGTGATATCTCAAGCAGCCCAGATACAGTAGGTGTAGCAGTTGTAAACTACAAAATTCCTCGTCTGCACAACAAAGCAGAAGTAATTGATAACGCGTATAAAATTGCTGAAATGTTGAAAGGAATTAAACAGGGTATTCCAGGTATGGACCTGATTGTTTTTCCTGAATACAGCACCATGGGCATTATGTACGACCATGACGAGATGATGGCAACCGCTGCCACCATTCCAGGCGATGAAACCGCGATTTTCTCGCAAGCCTGTATTGAAGCCAACGTCTGGGGCGTGTTCTCAATTACCGGTGAACAACATGAGGAACATCCAAACAAGGTGCCATATAACACCTTGATCCTGATCAATAACAAGGGCGAAATCGTTCAGAAATACCGCAAGATTATCCCATGGTGCCCGATTGAAGGCTGGTGCCCAGGTGATACCACTTATGTGACTGAAGGACCGAAGGGCATCAAGATGTCACTGATCATCTGTG
Source organism: Acinetobacter sp. 231_lipA (assembly GCF_058243005.1). NCBI lineage: Bacteria > Pseudomonadati > Pseudomonadota > Gammaproteobacteria > Moraxellales > Moraxellaceae > Acinetobacter > Acinetobacter sp. 231_lipA. The sequence goes on from NZ_JBZAYU010000002.1 coordinate 12,699, forward strand.
ATGACGGTAACTATCCAGAAATCTGGCGTGACTGTGCCATGAAAGGCGCTGAACTGGTCGTGCGTTGCCAAGGCTATATGTACCCGGCTGCAGATCAGCAGATCAACATGTCGAAATGCATGGCATGGGCAAATAACGTTTACGTTGCTGTTGCCAACTGTACCGGTTTCGACGGCGTTTACACCTATTTCGGTCACTCTGCGGTAGTCGGCTTCGACGGCCGTACCTTGGGTGAATGTGGTACGGAAGAAAATGGCATCCAATACGCACAATTGTCACTGCATGAAATTCGTGATGCACGTAAATACGACCAGTCACAAAACCATTTATTTAAATTGCTGCACCGCGGTTATACCGGTGTCTATAACAATGGTGACGGCGATAGAGGCGTTGCAGACTGTCCTTTCGACTTCTACAAGACCTGGGTTCTGGATGCTCAAAAAGCGCAAGAGAACGTGGAAAAAATTACCCGCTCTACCATCGGCGTTGCGGAATGCCCAATCGGCAATCTGCCACATGAAGGCTTGGAAAAAGAAGCATCTTAAGTTTGGTCTGAGAGGAGGTATTCGATATGACATTTGCCAGCGACCGCATCAGTGCCAATCAGGAAACTCTGGCCAAACAGCGTTATGAGATGCAGAGCAAAGAACGTATTGCACGTACCTCTCGCTTTAGCTTTGATCCTGAAAAAGTCATGCAGCATGTCCGTGGTCATATCATTGGGCAGCGTGCCGCACTGGATGAAATTGAAAACATGCTCTTAACCGTCAAGGCAGATTTTAATGTTCCTACCCGGCCACTGGCAGTCACCTTGATGCTAGGACCGACGGGTGTGGGGAAAACCGAAACGGTTCGGCTGATTGCTGAGGCGATCCATGGCAAGCCAGATGCATTCTGCCGGATCGACATGAACACACTGGCACAGGAACATTATGCTGCAGCACTGACAGGTGCCCCTCCAGGCTATGTCGGCTCTAAAGAAGGCAATACCCTGTTTGATGAAGCCCATATTCAGGGCAGTTTTTCCAAGCCAGGTATTGTGCTGTTTGATGAAATTGAAAAAGCCAGTACCGAAGTCATTCGGGGTCTGCTCAACGTTCTGGAAACCGGAACCTTAAAGCTGACCGCGGGTACCAAAGTATTGGATTTCAAAAACTGCATGATCTTTATGACCAGTAACGTCGGCGCCAAAGATGCTCAGGCACGCTTAAGACAGCTGGCCAAGCTTCCAAAACCTATTCAGAAACTGGCCCGACTGGCCAAACTGGATGACAGCCAGATTACCGAACGCGCCCTGTACAAGAAATTTGATCCAGAGTTTCTGAATCGTATTGAACGCATTCTGAATTATGAAGCGGTAGAAGCTAATTTCGTGCCAACACTGGTCAGCCTGGAAATCGAGAAACTGAATCAGCGACTCCGCAAGCAGAGCCGCACGGTTGAACTTACACCCGCTGCCACCCTGTTTCTGTCTACCGGACACGATGTTCGTTTCGGAGCACGAGGCTTGAGTCGCCGTTTTCGGGTTTTGGTTGAGCCACAACTCGCCAGGTTTTTTATTCAGCATCCAGAAGCCGGTCAGATCATCATTGATTATGACGGCAAAGCGATCCAGGTTCAGTCAGTTCCGGTTGAAAGCGTGATCGAAGATCCGCTGTTCATCATGGATGACACGGGCAATAACATCAAAAACTAGCTTTATTCGACCTCAACACAGGGGATAAACCATGCAACATATTAAAATTAAACCAGGGGTTCCGCTGGCAGAACAGGCGGAAATTGGACATAACCGCTGGCATCCAGATTTGCCATTTCTGACTTCGGTAAAACCGGGTGAAGAAATCCTGATTGAAAGTCTGGATTTCCTGGATGCGCAGATTAAAGATACCGATGACATTTCTGATGTCAAAAATGTCGACCTGACCCGTGCCCATCCATTGACCGGACCTTTCTATGTAGAAGGTGCTGAGCCAGGTGACTTGCTGGTAATCGACCTGCTCGACATTCAGCCAATTTCAGATGTCGGTTTCTCTGGCGTATTTGCCAAGGAAAATGGCGGTGGCTTCCTGGCTGACTATTTCCCTGAAGCTGACAAAGCTATCTGGGACTTAAAAGGCTTATTTGCGACTTCACGTCATATTCCGGGCGTGCGTATTGCTGGCTTAAAACACCCTGGCTTGATGGGAACTTTGCCATCGCATGATTTGCTAAAGGAATGGAATCGCCGTGAAGCTTTACTGGTGCCTAAAGGTCAGGCTAATCCGCCTGATCCGCGTACTGCTGTTCTGCGTGGCGTAACAGGTGCTGAATTCGACCGTATGGCAGCAGAAGCTGCGCGCACTGTTCCACCACGTGAACATGGCGGAAATACGGACATTAAAGACCTGGCAGCCGGTAGCCGTATTTACTTCCCTGTTTATCAGAAAGGTGCTGGCTTCTCGATGGGCGATCTGCACTTCTCTCAAGGAGATGGTGAAATCGGTTTCTGTGGCGCGATCGAAATGGATGGTGTTACCCGTGTGGGCTTCGATCTGATCAAGGGCGGTATGGAAAAATACAATATCGATTCTCCAATCTTTGTGCCAAGTAATGTCCGTCCGGCTTATGACCAGTGGCTGACCTTTGAAGGCATCAGCGTTGAAGATGGCGTAAACCACTATCTGGATGCCACTGTGGCCTATCGTCAGGCGTGTTTAAAAGCGATTAAATACCTTGAGAATTTTGGTTTTACCGGCTCACAGGCGTATATGTTACTGACTGCGGCACCAGTTGAAGGCCGTATCGGCGGTATCGTGGATATTCCAAACTGTGCATGTACCGTATCTCTGCCAACTTCAATTTTCGAACAGAACATCCTGCCTCAAGGTGCGCTGAACGATGACAAATTCTGGGGGCATAAACGCTAGTTTTACAGTTTATTGTTGTTTTAGCTTCACAACGGGTAGTCATCCAACCTAAAGCCTTCGGCTACCCGTCTTTTTAATTTGAGCCCTTTGTGCTATAGGAGTACAGAAATGCCGTTATATGATTTCCGTTGTGAGCATTGCGAGGGAATTTTTGAACAACGGGTTCCAATTGCCCGTATCTCAACCGATACGATTGAATGTAATTATTGCCAACAGCAGACTTTAGCTAAGCCGATGATTACTGGCCATCAGCAAATTAATATGAAAAGCAAATGGCGCCCCTCTTCTGGCGCCGAACAACTTGCAGGGCCTCTGGTAGAAGGACCCGGTACCAATCAAAATAGCGCACGCAGCTCGGTTTTACATAATTGCCGCGGCATTAACTGTTCTTTATGCGATGTTTAATCCGCCATTTTAAATATTTAACCAATCAGGACTGGACAACTCCCAGTATCCTAGACACGAGACAGCCTCATTTTGAAGCTGTCTCAAAGGCTTCTGCGCTCATCCCATTGAGTACTGCCTATCGAAGAGATTATTTATTAGTCGAATAATCTCAAAACCTGATTGACTACCATGACGGTATCTCAGGTCTCTGACTTCACGTATATTCAAACTCATTCAGGTTGGGTCTAAACTGCATTTATTATTGATGTGTTTTCATGTGCAAGTGTTGGCTGGAAAGTATCAACACGTAAGAATACTGATATGGTGCTTGATGCACTGGATTATGTATCGCCTTTTGGGTTTGAAGCAATGTACTATGATAAGATTAACCCGTTAGGTCAGGTGGCCTAACTTAAATAAAAAAGTTTCCGACAAACCCGGTACGGTTCATGGTGTAATATAGCAATGAACTAGGCTTAGTGATATGGAATTTCGCAGATTATATTATTCATCTTATGAGCGTGATTTGGAATTAGTGAGTAAAAATGGATTGCTCCTACAATATATCGAAAAACAGAATGTAGAGTTTTGTTTAGCTGCGATTAAAAATAATCCTAAAGCGCTTAAATTTGCTCAAAAGCAAACTAGAGAAATGTGTTTACATCATTAGGTGAAATGGGCTTTGTTGCACAAAGCTATTCTTGAAGGCTTCTTCAGCAATATAATTTCCAGATGAAGAAGCCTGCACCTAAAATCTACCGTACAACCAATTGGTCCTCGTATAACCAAGCTTTAATCAAGCGAGGGAATATTTCAATCTGGTTTGATCCAAAGACCCAATGGTATGCACAACCACAAGGCAAGCACGGACGAAATCAAACTTATTCCAATACAGCGATTCAATGCTGTTTAATGATCAAATCTCTATTCTGTCTTTCTTTACGTATGGTCACTGGCTTTGCTCAAAGCCTGATTAAACTCAGTGGCTTGAATTGGACAGCACCAGATTACTCCCCCCTCTGTAGACGACAAAAGCATATTGATATTGCGATAAGCTATCAGAAAAGTCGTGATGGGTTACACCTACTCGTCGACTCTACGGGTTTAAAATTTTTAGGTGAAGGAGAATAGAAGCGTAAGAAACATCAGCCTGAATACCGTCGGAAATGGCCTAAACTGCATATCGGTATAGATGCTAAAACCCTGCAAATACGAGCAGTTCAGCTGACAACAAATAATATCAGTGATTCGCAAGTTCTTGGAAATTTACTTGATCAAATCCCATTAGATGAGCAGATTGATTCATTCTATACAGACGGGGCTTATGACACAAAACAATGCCGTCAGGTCATTGCAGATCGGCAAGCGTATGCCGTGATTCCACCCAGAAAAAATGCAAAGCCTTGGAAAGATAACAAAGTTCATTCGCGAGAGCGAAATGAATTACTTCGAACAGTTAATCTTGCGAAGCAGTGCTTCTCAGGCAGGACACTATGGAAAAAATGGTCAGGCTATCATTACCGAAGTTTGGTCGAAACTAAGATGCATTGCATCAAATTATTAGGCGATAAACTCAGTGCTAGGAACTTTCAAAGCCAAGTCAATGAGGCACATTCCCGTATAGCTATTTTAAATAAATTTACAGAATTAGTCCGACCTCATACTCAAGTTGTCACTTAAATTTGAGGCATCTAGGAGAACTTTGCCTTTAAATCCTTTATGCAATAAAGCCCTATATATCTGTTATATATAATTTTTATTAAAATACTATTTATGTTATTTAAGGTATTTTATGTCGGTAACTATTGCCAAGGTTGGGGTTTCTTTCACATGCTTGATGAATTCGTCACTTTTCCACGCGATGAGCAGAAACAAAACGACTTATTTTGACTTCTCCTTGTTTATCCACAACTTTTTAAATTTGAATTTTAATCCCTGTTAGTAATATCATATTTAGACAAATTCTACTTCCAAACACGCCACTGTAGCGTAGGAGTATCACATGTCTAAGAAGTTGCCGATCTACTTCTCTGATGACGCATGGTCATCTTTGCAAGATCTCATGGGTCCAGAGGGTAAGCCAAGCCCTACCATCAATACAGTTCTAGAACAAATCGCTGTTCAAAATGAACTTGTTGAGAAATTAGGGTTAACCGCAGTACTACCCAAATCCAAAGTCTCAATTCCAGTCTCTTTAGAGCGCATTCCTGCTGGTCCTGCATTTAGTACCAAGGATGAACAAGATAAAGCACTCGATCTGAATGAGTTCCTTATTCATAACCCTATTTCTACATTTATCGCTTACGTAGACAGTGAATCGATGCTTGATGCAGGTTTTGAGATTAATGATCCGATCATTGTTGATCGCAGTATAGAAGCAAAGCACTACGATATCGTAATTGCATTAATTGATAATAGTTCTTCGACAATTAAGCGGTTAATGATTACAAGCAAGATGTCTAAGTCTGAAATCAAAGAGATTTTCGGAGATGAAGACTACCCTCTTCCAGACCTTTGGTTAAAAGCTGAGAATCCTAGATACAATCACATCATTCCCAACGACAGTCAGACAATATCTATTTGGGGTGTAGTGACTTTTAATTTAAAACGTATTCATCACCGTTCATAAAAAGAAGAATAAAAATGAAAAGTGAAAATGAAATATTCGCGTTAGTTGACGTGAATAATTGCTACGTCTCGTGTGAACGTGTGTTTAACCCTGCCCTAAATGATTGCCCAACCATTGTGCTCAGCAACAACGATGGCTGTGCCGTGGCAAGAAGCCAAGAAGCAAAAGACTTAGGTATAAAGATGGGGGTTCCTGTATTTCAGATTCAGGATTTGATCAAACAACATAACATTCAGGTTCTCTCGAGTAATTTCTCTCTGTATGGTGAAATGTCCAGACGCTTTATGGAGCTTCTCGGGAGTTATGTTGCACCTGGAGAGCAAGAAGTCTATTCAATTGACGAATGCTTCCTAAAGCTCACAGCGTATGAGCACTTATTTGACCTGACAGAATATGCGCAAGATATGAGAATTAAAACATTCCAATGGTTAGGCCTACCCTGCTGTATTGGAATCGGTCGCTCTAAAACTGAAGCCAAGATTGCCAATCATTTAGCCAAGAAGAACAAGTATTTTGGTGGCGTGTGTAATTTAGTTCATATGGACCAGTGCTCTGCTGAGACTTTACTGGCGCAAATCGATGTATCTGATGTTTGGGGAGTCGGCAGGCAGAACTGCAAGAAACTCAATGCTATGGGTATCCAGACTGTTCTAGATCTGATTAACGCCAATCCTAAAGAAATTAAAAAGCAATTCAGCATCGTCATGGAAAAGACAGTACTTGAGTTACAGGGTTTGTCTTGTATCGACCTGACTGATGATGCAGTAGCCAAAAAGCAGATTATCAGCAGCCGCTCATATGGCAGCCCTATGTATGAAGTGGATGATCTAAAGGCTTCGGTGCGACTCTATGTAGCCAGAGCAGTAAAGCGAATGCGTGATGATGGCTCAATATGCAAGATGATTGGGGTTTATATTCAAACCAGTCGATTTGATAAGACTGAGCGTTACACCCCATACACCGTAGTTCAGATGCATGAGTATACAGACGACTGGTTACTTATCACCAAGGCTGCAATGAAAGGTATCGATCAGATATTTAAGAAGGGTTTTAAGTATAAAAAGGCAGGAATCGTACTTTTAGAAATTAAGGATAAATCCAAATTTGTGCCTGATCTATTCACGGACTATTCGCATAAGCAAGAGCGCGAACAACTTTCAGATGTTATTGAAGCCATCAGTGAACGGTTTGGGAAGAATCTCGTTACGCTAGGCATTGCCAACAATCAAGAAGCCTTATGGCACATGAATCAAAACCTTAGATCACCATCGTATTTAACAAAATGGTCTGACTTACCTAGAGTAGGATAAAAACATGCACTTATTTAAATTAACTGACGAACAAATTACTCAACTTCTAATCCCGAAACGATTTGTACCACCTACTCCGCAAGAACATGAAGGCAAGAACATGGTTTATGTTTTTGATAGTGATGATAAGTTTGAACTGACTTATTATGAGCTGGTGGATATCATTAGCAAAGCGAGAATGGCTGGGCCGAAGTTGATACCTGTTTTAGGTACTGTGAATTAGATTGAGTAGAGGCGGCACGCCACTTGAATCATTATTTGATTGGAAGCGGATTTGGGCTGAGAATAATTTAGCTCAAATTTAACCTGACAGGCACACTATAAAATGGGTAACTGTCATATCGAGTTTGGACTACAACACTTTAGCTCAGCGATTTACCAATTTACACTAGTGTCTAAAATCCAGTGACGAAACTGTGATGCTAAAGCTTTTAAATTTCCCCTTTTTAAGATGCTTAGGCTATTTGATCCAGAGTTCATCTTCTTGCATCATTTTTAACATTAAATTAAATATAACCAGCGGAGTAACATTTTTTTTGTTAGAACCGACAACTCTTTGAAAACTAAATTTAACGGTTCGCTCAGGAGCACCCAAATTAACTGGGTAGTTTTGTTTTTCTAAATACAGATGATCTCCTAACATTGGCTCTATACCAGTAATAAAATTAACAATTTGTTGCTCATCACCTTTTATTCGGCATTGAAAATGCAGAAAATTCTTACGCAGTTTTCCAAATAATAATAATATTTTAAGCGCCTTAACCATGTTCTTTTCTTTCAGTGCATCTTGCTGCCTATCATCTTTATAATGAAAATCAAGGAGAGGAATTATTTCATCTGGACGAGTCAGTTTTTTAGCCTTTTCGTAAAGTTCATCAAACCAACTCTCTTCTAAATTCTTACTATAAACATAATTCGTTTTTAAATTAAATTTTTGGCGATCCATCCATTTAGTGCTCATCCATTGACATCGTTGCATCCATTCTTGAGCTTGAGTATCTTCGCTTAAACGACCTTCTCTAAAACTTATCAAACGTTGAAAAGGTGTTAGAGTACTCTTCTCTATACTAAACTTCTTTTCTTGTCGGCCAGCCATCGTAACTGGCTGTGTTTGCTGATAAGAATGAAACCATTTCTGCTGCTGAGTATAACGATTTAGGTTTATGTAGTCTGTACTTGACTTCACTGGACTAAAACACTGTTCTAATACTTTTTTTGAAATGATACACGGCGAATTATAAATTCGATCGACTGCTAATAAATCCAAAACATGAAGGTAATTTGAAGCCGTTTGCTCAATACTGCTATGCCCCATCCAAGAGGCGAGCACCTGCCATTTATGTTGAATAATCTCTTCTTGAGCACGTGCTTTCATACCAAACAATAAATCCCTCATCTTTTTTGCTTTTACCCAAGGAAAATCTGTGTAGGTCTTGATCATTTCTTTTGAACCGAGCAAAGTTATTGCTAGATAGTTAGCAGCACTGTGGCGTAATGTATGAAAACTAAAGCCATGATGCATACCTAATATTTGACTAAACAAATCTACTGTAATTTTGCTGATACATTGATCAGTTAATACACGATGATTCACACTAAAAAGTAGATCATCCTGCTGATTAACCAAATATTGCTCATAACGATGTTGTATGTAACGTTGTACTACTAAAAACTCATGTTCTGACAATGCAATTTTCAATGGTATTTGACGATTCGCACTTCGCGTTTTCAGACGGCGATATGAATTGTCTTGGATATGAAGCGTGATATTATTATAAACTGTATTTTCTTTTTCTTTATAAAGTAGCTCTGGGCAAATAATATCTTGTATTTTAAGACAACGAACTTCATTTAATCGAAGTCCAGTTCTATAACTTAGTAAATACATCAGCTTTAAACAACTCAGATGATCGACCCACTCTGATGCCGTTGGCTCTTGACTTAAATTTTCTAGTTTTTCCAATAATTTGCCAAATAGCAAAGGACTCACTAGCCGTGCATTGCAAATTTGTAAATGCTTAAAACTTGAATTCTGTAACACCAATACCCCTGGAGCATCATAATTCTCTATACAGAATTGATGAAAATCTTTTAGGCGACCAAAACGGTATTCTGCGCTTTGGTGCATCTTACGAGAGGTTTTTCCTTTCACCGAATCTCGTTGAACTGCTTTTTCATCACGTTCACTGCTGTATTTCAATAGCTGCCGATATAAATCCTCATAGTCATCTATGGATTGTTGCTTTAAATCTAATTTATTGAGCCAAATCTCAAATATAAATTCTTTGCCAAACGATCCTAAGTAGCTTTCAATAGTTGATAATTGAAGCCCTCGTTTTTTTAAATGCATTAACCAGTGAATTAAGCGTAGTTGAGCATCAATTAAAGACTTTTCCTCCGTATTAGCATCAACTATCTTCTCCTCTAACACCCTTCTAGTTTCTTGCCAAAAACGTAGCGTGCGTTCTTCTTTATTCCTCTTTTTATCTAAACGCTCAACTTTTTGACCTTTACGTTTCTTTTGACCAAACAACATCAACTCATACGGAATCGTTTGTAATTTGCTTTGAACAGTCGGAACTTCAGGAAGTAACTGCTCTTGTTCAAAATGAATAGGGCGATTATCTGGTTCTGTGACTTGATTGTAATCATTATTCCACAGCAATCTAAATTCGGATGGTCTTAAAGCGACAGTATTAATCTCTTGCTGAAGCACATTACTCAAAAATATATCTATGCTGAGGTTTGGATTAAATTCGAGTACCATTTGCACATCATTAAATACACGAAATCCACGGCGTTTAATTTGATATTGCAGATCCCAAAGACTTTTTTTCCTGCCTATCTTACTCAAGCTTTCTAAAATACAATCTTCAACTGAATGTTGCAGACAAAATTCTTTCTGAGTAGCTTTCAACTTTTTTAAATATTGCAAAATGAACTGCGCATATGGGTTAAAAAAAACATGTTTCCATTGGTACAACTTTCCCTGTTCTACATCGTTGCCATATTGAGAGTTTTCAACACGATAATGTAGTAACAATGGATTAGTGATTTTTTTGTAGTCCGAATGGTATAACCGAAAACAATTCAGATCTGTACCAAGCTCAATGGCCTCCTGCAATTGCTTCTGAATAGCAATCAAATGCTGTTCATCTGCACAGCCTGAAATATATATAAAACTTAAGCATAAATTTCCCCATAAGTACTTTGGTTCATTCCAATATTCAAATGAATCTTGCCAATACTGCCTTAATTCCTTAAGTACATGGATATGTAGATGCCCCTGTTCTAACCGTGACTCTGTACTCTCAATTTTTCTAGGCAGTACGATCCGTTTAGTATGTGGATTTAGCTTAATTCTGTATGATTTTTTATCTACATTCTGGTTGAATTGCCTCCTTCTTTTATTAAATTCATCTTCAGTAAATTGCATCAGTTTTGATTGTTCGTCTCGGCTCAACTTTTGACTCAAACAATCAACACTATCTTTAATGTCATGCCATTTTTCAGCGATCTGCTGATCAAGTTTTTGCTGCATTTCTTTCGTCAATACTTCAGGTGGAGAAGGCTGTCTATCTAGCGACTTTTTCACCATTTTATGAATATCAACAAATAGATCATCTAGTTGTGGTTTTATTAGTTCTTTGATTTTTTGCATACAACTATTTTCGCTCTAAGTGTTTAATCGATAAAGATTTGACATTATCTTGCAATTGCTGGCGGGCTTGCTGTACATAGACATTCGGAATAAGTGAAGAATGCGGATGAAAAGCCTCTCGGTCACGTTGGTCATGACCATAAAGAGCCTGTATTAAATGGAATGCTAAAGCAGTTTTTTCTTCTTTTTCTTCTGCATACATCAAAAAATTCATATCAAAATGACGTAACCAATTCGAATACATATTCTTTGGAAAGACTCCTTGCATATATGAATTCACCCAGTTTCTCGATAAAGGGATTAACTTAATTTTTCTGCTCTGCCATTCTTTGACAGTTATCGGCAAGATATCTTTACTAAAAATGACCTTACCAAAAAGATCATTTACAGTTATCTTCTTCTTTGCAAAGACTTGTCTAAAAAATGAACCGTACGCTTCAATAATTTGTTCTAAAAAGACAGTGTAATTTTGCAGTGTTTTTATGAAAAAATCAGATAAAGGGATAAAACGACCATCTTTTCTTGCTTTACTATTTTTTTTATCATTCACATATAAAAGCTTGAGCTCAACACAATAATCATCCAAATTCCCCAACAGGTTTTCTTTAGGCCGACTTGCCAAACTCAACAAGCTGATATGCCACATCCAACACGCGTATGCATTCAGTTGATTAATGATATGTTGATCTTTTTGAATATTTTCTTGGCAATGTTTATGTAAAAAAGCAAATTGCTCTTTCACAAAACTGGGTTCAAGTGCCAGTTGGCTCCCTATCCTTCCTAGAGCTAAGGCAGATTGCACTTTGAATTGTTGTCGCAATATTTTGAGTTCTTCAGTAAATTCCGAGGAATGTGGTGTAAGTGCTGTTTCTACAAAGGCTAGATATGTGCTACTGAGTTGAGCTTTCGGTAGCCCTCCATAATAGATACCAGGCATGTGATGCTGACTATCCCGCCCAGCAATTACATGAGCTAGATATTCATTATATGTTTCATAATATATATGAAAATATAATTGAGCCTGTAGTTTTTCAACAGTGATCGAACCTACAAACCGATTATCAAGCCAATTCTTAAGTTTTGTATTAATGTCTGTTGAAGAAATTATTGGATTCGATGCTTGTTCTATATAGTCAAACCAAGCAGAAGGTAAATGTAGTTGATGTGTCATCACTTCATTCCATCGCTCATCATTTAAGCTCTTAATCTTCTGCTCTGTAATTTTAAGATTTAATTTGAGTAAATATTCGCGACGTCTACTTGAACCATTTTGGATCAAAATTCCATCTTGAATAAGCTCGTTAAAATCCATCAGTGCGACGGGTGATAATCCCGTCAAAAGTGACAATAAACATGCTGCAGCGATTGCAGCATCATTCCAGTCCCTATTTAACTCAGTTCTCAACACATAAACAATTTGCTTCAGTATATCTGGCGCCAAATAATGTGGATTTGTAATAAATGGCGCATGACGGCGTTGGCGATGCCGCGTGTAATACGCAGCATAATCACTAATTAAATGATTAAAATTTTTAGTTTTTTCATCTTCAGAGTATAATTCTACTTCAGTGTCCAATAACTCAATTTCACGATCTTCATCTTTGTGAAGAGAGGCATCATAAAAACTGATCTTTGCGTTATGTCCGATATCTTCATGCTTACCTGATTTTATTTCACGAAATTTTTTGAGTTCATTTTTAGTGGGCCATTTCAAAACTTTGCTTTTTTTTGACTTACGCTGACGATGAACAACACGACGATCATCTAGTCTTTTAAAAATTATTAATAGAGCCGATAAATACTCTATGACTTGTACTTGTTTGAAATCTTTAATATTAAAAAGTTGATTACGATCCTCTTTTTTCAAATTACGTTCGTACGTGACATAACAATTTAGCAGCTTACTACACTCATGAAATAATTCAGCATTATTAGAATCCAGCACATATCGTGAGACATAGCGTAATAGGTCACAAACATGTTTTTGCTTATTCTCAGCTTTATCAATTTTTGCAAATTCTTGATACTGCCGATATGTTAAAAAACTCGCTTGTAGAATCAAATAACGTACAGACGACAACTCTTGAGTATTACTAATATTCGGACATGAAAAATAACTCAAAGCAGCCAAAAAAGAATACTTACCGATCTGTCTGGAGCCTGATATATAGCTATAAATTTGTTGTGCTAATTTGTATAGCGCGTAGACTTCTTTATACAAATCATCTGATAGATCAATAAATTGTGTATTCACAACAAGATCACGTAACAGACAATAATCTTTTTGGAATTTTTCTGCTAAATCTAAAAAGTGCTCTTCTGCGTCAATCTTCGGCATATTCATTTTCGCTTAATTTTTTATCACATTGCATTGTCTAAATTCATTACGATCTGAACAATTTTGTAAAAGTTGATCTTTTATTGAATTCTTTGTTAGCTTAAAAAATCGAGCAAAAAATTTAGCATCCAGCTCTTTCTGAGTTTTCCTTTCAAAGCACAAGTGTTGCTGTGATTTTTCGATAAAATCATCAAGATTATGTATCAACTGTAAGATTGCAACATAATTAGAATGCACACGTAAGCCAGGCTCCGTTTGCATCAATAGCAAGATTTTTTGCCAAATTTTGACGTAGATTGCTTTGAACTTTGCTTGTACTACGGCTTTCTGACTCTGTTTAATCTTTCTGATTTTCAGTAATTCTGAGTTGATTTTTACTATCTCAAGTTGAACATTTTTTCGACCAAAGCAAAAGGGCAATATAAATTGCCCCATAAAAATCTCTATATTTTTTACTAAATAGTCAAATTTTAACATTTTTATCGATATAAAAAATGAGCATATCTTTGTATATGAAAATTCATTTAATTAATCAATCAAATCTTCTTAAAATTACAATTATCAACAAATACATAGGTTTTTCTTATTAAAGTTGATCTAAATTTCAAATATTCTTCCACTTTTTTTTAGTTTTCTGTTATTAGAGTGATCGATGACCATGTTTTTCAACAGATATGGGAAAATACGGTGTGCAAGATTAGGCTTACTGGTATTGGGTTTTGGATACAAGGCATGTATTCCCATCAAGCGCATTAAACGTCGGACTTTACGCCGACCTATTTGATGTCCTTGACGCTGTAGCATATCTCGTATCATTCGACTGCCCATAAATGGGTAGTCGAGATGAATTTCATCGATTAGACGCATCCAACTCAAATCAGTTGATGAAATCTCTTTGGGCTTGTAATACAACGTACTGCGATTGATTTGAATCAATTGCGATTGTTGTCGTACCGAAAGTTGATGGGTCTTATCGATCATTTTTTGCCGCTCAGCTGCCCTATTTTTCTGAGCGCACCTTCTAAAAAATCAATTTGCAATGCCTGATGTCCTATCTCGGCATGTAGAGCTTTGAGGTCAATCTCTGGTAAGCGTCCGCTGAACCCCATGCCTATTTTTTAATTTGAGTTGGATTTCCAGCGATGTGGTAGTAATTCTTCTATTTGGGTCGCTTTATGCGTCGGCAGCCTTTTCAGCACATCACTGAGATAGGCATACGGATCCAACCCATTCAGCTTTGCTGACTGGATTAAAGTCATGATATTTGCCGCTCGCTGTCCACTGCGCAGCGAACCTGCAAACAACCAGTTCTTACGGCCCAATGCCCAGGGACGCATTGAGTTCTCTGCCCAGTTATTGTCAATGGGTAGATTGCCATCATCCAGATAGCGGCTTAAGGCTGGCCAACGCTTCAGACTGTAATTGATGGCCTTGGCGGTTGGAGAACTCGATGGCACCGTCAGATAATGTTGGTTGAGCCATTCACACAGTTGTTGCATCACCGGTTGGCTGTGCTGTTGTCGGTATTCGCGGCGGTGTTCTGCTGTACCATCGGTCTTTTTCCTGAGTTCTGCTTCTATCGCATACAGTTTCTGAATCATCAGTAATGCCTGTTCAGCGATCTGACTTTTCCCGGTCACATGTAGCTCATGGAATTTACGACGTGCATGCGCCATGCAGCCCACCTCTATGACATCGCCTGATTTAAAGCGTGCTTTATAACCACTGTAATCATCACAGACCAGATGGCCCTGCCAGCCATTCAGGAACTCTTCTGCATGCTGACCTGAACGGCTATCCTGAAAGTCATAGATCACCGCTTGAACTGGATTGTACTGTGTAGTGGCATAGGCCCAGACATAACCTTTCTTCGGTTTTTTCTCATCATCACCCATCCGCATGATGGTGACCGGCGTTTCATCGGCATGGATCACCCGCTGTTGCAGCACCACCTGTTTTAAGGCATTGGCCAGAGGTTCCAGTTCCACACCGCAGCGACCTATCCAGTCAGATAACGTTGATCTAGAAAGCTCGATTCCCGCCCGCTGATAGATCAGACGTTGACGGTACAGCGGTAAATGATCGGCATACTTCGATACCAGCACATGGCTGAGCAGTTCAGGTGAAGCAATGCCTTTATCAATCACATAGGCAGGCATCGCTTGCTGAGTCAGGGTGTCACACTGATCACAGACCCATTTGCCACGCACATGCTGTTCCTTATAGAACTGTGCCGGTCTGAAATGTAGTTTTTCACTGATATCTTCGCCGATACGACGCAAGGTGCAGCCACAAGCACATTGGGTTGATGTTGGTTCATGCTCGATACGGATGGTGTGTAGATGATCGGGCAGCAGTCGACGTTTAGGTTTGTTGACTGTGGCTTTGTGTGTCGCTGCATCAGTTTTATCTGCATTCAGCCGTTCCAGTTCCAGATCAACAGCGGCAATATCTTCTTCGACCGCTTCATCCCACAGATGGATTTGTTTTGCGGTGAGATGTTCGTTTTTACTGCCAAATTTGTGCTGTTTAAATAGTGCGAGCTCATGCTCGTATTTTTGCGTGAGAATGGAAAGATGTTGAACTTTGGCATCCAATTGCTGGTTTGATTTTTCTAATTCTTGATTTGATTGTGCCAGAGACTGATGCTGCATCGCCAACTGCCGGGTAAATTCCAGCAGTTGTTCATGGGTCAGTTGGCTTAAATCAGGCAGCATTTTCATGACCGCAGTATGCCTGAGGTCATGACGCAGAGGAAATAGAACGTTTGGAGAATAGCAGAATGTAGCAGCCTAGTTTAGAGCATTGTTACCACTTGCTGTCGTCCAATGCGCTGCCAAGGCAAACCCTGAATTAGTGCCTGTAACTGTTCTGGACTGAGAGCTACGTTTTCACCCTGGTGAACTTTAGCCCAGTGGAATTTTCCCTGTTCCAACCGCCGGGCACACAGCCAGATGCCCAGTCCATCATGTACCAGCACTTTCATGCGATGGCCACGTTTATTACAGAACAGGTAAGCACAATGCGGTTTGATGTAGCCAA
The DNA here is from genome assembly GCF_058243005.1 of Acinetobacter sp. 231_lipA. NCBI lineage: Bacteria > Pseudomonadati > Pseudomonadota > Gammaproteobacteria > Moraxellales > Moraxellaceae > Acinetobacter > Acinetobacter sp. 231_lipA. Next base: position 28,972 of record NZ_JBZAYU010000002.1, read on the forward strand.
AGGCTCTCACCACCTGAGCCATGGCCGTATCCATACCTGCACGCATGTCCATGGGCTGAGTAGACAACCAGATTTCATCGATACGGATCATGTTGTAAGTGCCTTGAGTAATTCTGCTAAAGCAGATATTTCTGATACTTGCCATTTCAAGCCAATTTCTGCTTTTGAGTGGGGTAAAGTAATTTGAACCGTTAACATGCCAGTAGGGATAGGATCTAATGGTGCGGAGCAAGATAAGGTAATAAATGCAGGTTTATTCGGTAGTAGTGAGCGATCATTCCCTGGCTTAGCATCAATTAAGCGAATCCATTTGGATACAAGATTTGTATTCAATCCATGTTGCAAAGCGACCGAAGCAATTGAAACCTCCGATGCTTTACACGCCTGAACGATCTGCTGTTTAAATTCAGCACTATATGTTCTTCGTTTTATCGTAAGAGATGCGATGGATGTCTGGTTATTTGTAGTCATAAATTTAAGTTCCCACTTGTTTTTAAGTCAGGACTAAATTAAGGCTTATAGGACGAATTCATAAGGTGTGTTCAGCGGACGCTTACAATCTCTGGTTCTTTTTGTGCTGTTGGTCGTGAAAAAATATTGACTGATTGCTCAAGCAGTTGATTTTTCCAATCGATGATTTGGTTTTGATGTAAATCGAATTGAGTAGAAAGTTCAGCGAGTGTGTGGTCGCCTTTAATTGCTGCGAGAGCAACTTTAACTTTAAACTCTGCTGAATGATTACGACGTTTTCTTCGTGTCATGGTTGACTCCAAAAACAAGCATTTCCCATGCTTATTGGGGAGTAGATTATCACTTATAGGCGTGGTCTAAAATCCTAGAACCACATCAATGGATAGATGCAGACCAAACTCTGGATACCTACCAACACGAGAAATATGTCGCAATTTTGCATAGACATGAATTTGATAAAATCAGCCCAGAAAGCCAGAAATTCATAAAAACTATTTCATCAATCCCCTATAACTTAATCACGTTCATGGTCGATCTTAAATCTTGCGAAAAGTACTCATGCTGACCTAGCCAAACTGTAAAACTCATGTATTCATAGCCTTTAAATGAATCTTTCAATCGGTATCTTTAAGGTAAAAACTAGTAATCAGAAGTTATTATCATCCCCATATAAAACAAGCATCAAATTAAAAACAATAACTTAGTGAATTATTCTTCCATTTTTTTTATATTTAGTGTTATTAGTTGCCACGAACCTCCCCCTGAAGCTGAATATTCAACTTCCACAAAAACAGCTTTATATGCAATAATCCAATAATGGCTACACTGAGTACATGAAAGATTTTTAGCCATGTGTTACCCTGCACCAAAATAAATTTGAAATTGATATATGTAAAAAATTAATGAGTGGAATAAACTTTTTCGGGATTGAGATCGGCTTTACCTAAAATCACATTGAGCAATGACACGCTAATAATCAAAATTACTCCAAATATCTGCGCATTGGAAAGCTGTACATTGGCGAACAGGCTGGCAAGAATGACTGCTGTTAATGGTTCAAAAATAGTATAAATAGAAGCTTGTGATGCCTTTAAATACTTCAATCCATAGGTATATAAAGCAAAAGGTAATAACGTCCCAAACACAATTAATAAGATACAGGCAATCACAATATTGAAGTCTATATTCGAGACCAGACTTTCAATTTCTTGGAAGTGAATAAAGGGAAAAATCGCAAGCGCACTAACCATCATTGAACTGAACAATAAAAAAGTCGGGCTATAGTGGTCAATAATATCTTTACCAATCACCCCATAAGCAGCATAACAAATGCCTGAGGCTAAACCAAATAGAACCCCCGTCATATTGAGCTGATTATCACCAAGCATCATACATGCAACACCACTCACAGCCACAAGAGTGAGCATCATTGACTTTAACGTTATTCGCTCTTTCAAAAAAATAAAAGAAAGTACCACACTCCAAATAGGAGCAGTATAAAGCAATGCTACTGCTATAGCTGGTCCTACATGTTGTACCGCATTAAAATAACAGAAAGTCATTCCAAGCATACCGAGTAATGATTGAATGACCAATTTAGGAATATCTTGAAATTGCAGTGTTCGTAAAACCTTATAAAGAAAAGGTAAAAAGGCCAATAAACAAATAAATGTACCGACAATCCGCAATCCTGTTACTGAACTATTACTCAAGCCTGCATTTGCCAATTGGGTACTGGCAATGCCTAAAGTCCCCCAACCAACTGCCCCCATAATGACCAATAAAGCACCAAGCCATTGTGATTGTGTATTCATATTTTTGTTCCCTATAACAAATTTACAAAGGTCTCATCCAAGAGGATTAGACCGTGACAAGTTTCGCTTTATTGCTCTGAACCAATACGCTCATGCTAAATAAGGCAATCACAATTAAAATAAAGGCTGGTGCTAAAGTACTGCCTGTACTATGAATCAACCATGTTGCAAGTAGTGGAATCGTACCGCCCAGCAGTGCATTCGCTGTATTAAAACTAAATGCAAAACCGGTATAACGCACATGCACAGGGAAAAGCTCAGTGAGGTATGCAGGCAAACTGCCATCATTCATCGCAAGTAGGCTACAGAAAACCAATTGAATGATAATCATGCCAATAAATGATGTATCAGATAAGAAGTAGAACAGTGGGAAAGTTAAAATTATAAAGCCTATACATGCCATAGCTAACATTTTATTGCGGCCCATACGGTCAGAATATTTACCCATCATAAATACAATGCCGATGTAAAATGCTAAAGAAATAGCGCCTGAAATAAAAGATTCGGTTTTATTTACCCCTAATTCAGTCGACAAATAATTTGGCATATAGCTAAAAATTAAGTAGAACGCAGTCGCATTTAAAGATGCGATTGCAAACGCTTTAAATAATGGCTGACGGTATTCTGTAAATAATGCTTTAATCGGGAAAGTTTCTTTATGGCTCGTTTTTTGATGTGCCAGAAATTCGGGGGTATCTTCAAGTTTTAGACGAATGAAACGACCAATTAAACCCAGTGGCGCAGCCAATAAGAATGGTATTCTCCAGCCGTATTCATATAAGAATGATTCTGACATCCATGCAAACATGGCAGCTGACATCAATGAACCCAACAATAAACCTGCGGCTGTACTGGCTGGCACTAAGCTAGTATATAAGCCCTTTTTATTTTTAGGGGCGTATTCAGCTAAAAAGTTAGATGCACCAGCATACTCACCTGAAGCGGAAAAGCCTTGAATCATCCGAAAGAAAAGCAATAAAAGTGGTGCAAATATTCCAATAGAAGCATAATTTGGTAAGAGCGCAATACACATAGTTGCCAATGTCATAATCATAATTGACCAAGACAGTGCATGTTTTCGCCCATATTTATCACCAACATATCCCCAGAAAATTCCACCAAAAGGCCGAACAATAAAGGACAAAGCAAAGATGGCGTAGGTTGACATTAATGCAACTACAGGATCACTACTTGGAAAGAAAACCAAAGCAATCACAGTGGCTAAAAAACCATAAGCAGCATAATCAAACCATTCAACAAAGTTACCAATAAAACTTGCAGTAGCAACGCGTTTTAAAGTGTTTTGATCAGATTTAGCTTTTTCATTCATATTATTTTCTCCACCAAAAAAGGCATCCCGATTTGGGATGCCTTGTGACTTATGCCTTGATAATGTTGTGCTCAGGGCCATAAGGGAATTTAGTGATATTTTCAGTGCCTGATTCAGTCACCACCAAAATGTCGTGTTCACGATAACCGCCCGCACCTGCCATACCTTGTGGCAACATAAGCATAGGTTCCATTGAAATCACCATTCCAGGTTCAATCACGGTATCAATATCTTCACGAAGCTCTAAACCAGCTTCACGACCATAGTAGTGGGAAAGTACGCCGAATGAATGTCCATAACCAAAAGTACGGTATTGAAGCAAACCTTCTTCAAGGTAAATTTCATTTAATTCGTTAGCAATATCGCAGCACCGTGCACCAGGTTGAATCAGTTTCAAACCTGCCTCATGCACTTTGACATTCGCTTGCCAAATTTTTAATGAAGCATCATCACAGTGGTCAAAGAACTGAGTCCGTTCAAGTGCAGTGTAATAACCCGCGATCATTGAGAAGCAGTTCAGACTTAAAATATCGCCTTTTTGCACTTGACGAGTAGTCACAGGATTGTGTGCACCATCAGTATTAATGCCTGATTGGAACCAAGTCCAAGTATCCATTAATTCTGAATGCGGAAAACGTTTAGCAATTTCACGCACCATCGCTTGTGTCGATGCCAACGCGACTTCGTGCTCGTGCACACCTTCTTTGATAGCCGCAGTTAATGCAAAACCGCCAATATCACATACGGCTGCGCCTTGTTTAATGTGCGCAATTTCTTCGAGAGATTTCACCATACGCAGCTTCATACAAGTGGCACTAATATCGACAAACTCAACATTTGGCAAGAATGCTTTCAGCTTGTTTAATCGCTCAATCGGCAGATGGTCAAACTCAACCCCTACACGACCTTTGTTGGGAATTTCTTGTGCAACAGCACGGAAATAGTTATCACGCTGCCAATCGGTATAGACCACATTGTAGTCACCTACTGTACGACGCCAAGGTTGACCACCATCAATATTTGCAGAAATACTCACCACTTTTTGATCTGTAACTACTACACCAAAAAAGCGACCAAATGAGCAATACAGGAAATCAACGTAATAGTTGATGTTATGCATAGAGCTGAATAAAACTGAATCAACTTGTTGATCCGCCATCATTTGACGTAATTTTCTATGACGGTTTTCATATTCTTGTTTTGAGAAAGTTGACTGCACTTTTTTACCATTTTCAATCGTTAAAAGTGCAGGTAACGTATCTTTCACCATATTTGCTTGAATATTCATCACTAATACCTTTCATGTTGTGTGTCTGTATGAATCAAGCATAGGTATTTTTGAAACGTTGTTTTTTTCCAAAATCGCTAAAAAATTGTCAAAATTCGACAAATTAAAAAGCTAATTCCAAAATGCCACGTTCATTTTTCGGAGAATAATTAAATTGGTTTTTATAGGCTTTATTAAAACTAGACGCATTAGCAAAACCGCAGGCTAATGCTACATTAGAGACGCTCATAGAAGATTGTTTCAATAAATTTTGTGCATGTGTTAAGCGTATATTTAAATAATATTCTTTGGGAGAACAGTCGAAATGCATTTGAAATGAGCGTTCTAACGTTCGTGTTTGACTATGAATCAAATGACAAATTTCTAAAATATTTAATGGTTCATTAATATTATTTTCCATTAAACGAATTGCCTCTTTGACAAGAGGATGAATATCTTTACCCTGCTTCGAGATGGGTTGGTGTTGAATATCCGTATTTTCACGCAAGTGATGTACAATAAATTGTTCACAAATTCTCTTGGCTAAATTGGCATTGTAATGTTGCTCCACGAGTTGCGAACACATATCTATGGATGCAAGCCCCCCCGAGCAGGTAAATCGGTTCCGATCCAAACTAAAAATATGTGGATTAAAATTAACTTGCGGAAATTCTTCTTGTGCAGCTAAAGAGTTTTCCCAATGTAAACTCGCTTGATAACCATTCAATAGATCTGCACTTGCCAACACATATGCACCAGTACAAATCCCACCTAAAGCTATATTCGCCTGATCTAAACGCTTCAAAAAAATTTTATGTAATGGGTTATTCAACTTAAAAAGCTGAAAACCACCGCAAATAAACACAATATCCATTTCAAAAAGATGCTGTATTTTGCAAGTATGCTGCACCTGCAAACCATTGCTAGCACAAGTATGATGCCCATCTAAACCTGTCACATTCCATTGATATAAATGACTTTTTTCAACATAATTTGCCATTCTAAAGACCTCAACAGCATTTGAAAATGCTATCATTGAAAATCCATCAAGAAGTAAAAAACCAATACGCTTTGCTTGAAATGAAGTCTTCATTAAAGAAATCTCTTTAAGAGCTAATTTTTTAGTTAAGCAAATTACGTACCAAATAAGATGATTTTACATAATTAATAATTTCAGCCGATAAATTATTTTAAAGTAGACTTGAACTTAATTCTCAATGACTTTATTCCATAATGTTATCTAAGCATCTCCTTACATGTTTCCTCTTTACACATGCAATATCATCAGAGCTACAATACTCTTACAATATCAATCATTAAAGTCTGCATCACACCAAACATGATCCGCAGACTGAATATTTTAGGTCTTAAAAAGATAATCTTTAAAATAAAAAATAACGCTGAGCCATTGGTAATACCTCTGCTGGCTCACAAGTTAAATGCACGCCATCTACCCGTACTTCGTAAATTTCTGGATCAACTTCCATCACTGGTGTATAGGTGTTGTGCTTCATGTCAGCTTTGGAAATATTACGCGTGTTTTTACATGCAGAAATGATTTTCTTCAGACCTAATTTTTCCGCTACGCCATTGTTAATTCCTGCCTGAGACAAGAAGGTAATACAGGTGTTATGTGCACCGCGCGCATTTGCGCCAAACATGGGACGGTAATGCACAGGCTGTGGTGTTGGAATGGACGCATTGATGTCACCCATTGGCGCTGCTGCAATCATACCGCCTTTAATAATCATGGCAGGTTTAACACCAAAAAATGCAGGTTTCCACAGTACCAAGTCTGCCAGCTTACCTTCTTCGACCGAGCCGACTTCATGACTTAAACCATGGGTAATCGCTGGATTAATTGTATATTTCGAAATATAACGTTTAACCCGTTGATTATCGGTATGTGGCGTATCACCTTCTAGTGGTCCGCGCTGCACTTTCATTTTATGTGCCGTTTGCCATGTACGAATAATCACTTCTCCCACACGTCCCATTGCCTGTGAATCGGATGACATCATGGAAATTGCGCCCAAATCTTGCAAAATATCTTCCGCGGCAATGGTTTCACGGCGAATTCGGCTTTCAGCAAACGCAACATCTTCTGAAATTGCAGGATCTAAATGATGACACACCATAAGCATGTCCAAATGCTCATCAATGGTATTGACGGTATAAGGACGGGTGGGATTGGTTGAAGATGGCAATACATTGGCTTGACCAATGGCTTTTAAAATATCAGGGGCATGCCCACCACCTGCACCTTCGGTATGATAGGTGTGAATGGTACGCTGTTTAAATGCCGCCAGCGTTTCTTCCAAGAAGCCACTTTCATTTAAAGTATCGGTATGAATGGCAACCTGAACATCGTATTCATCGGCAACCGTTAAACAGTTATCGATGGCAGCGGGTGTGGAACCCCAGTCTTCGTGCAATTTCAAACCCACCACACCCGCTTCAATCTGCTCGCGGACAGGATCCGGTAAACTCAAATTTCCTTTGCCCAATAGCCCAATATTCATGGGTAAATCATCGATGGCTTGCAACATGGTCGCAATATGCCATGGTCCCGGTGTAACCGTTGTCGCAGATGTTCCCGCTGCTGGACCTGTTCCACCACCAATCATGGTGGTTGTACCTGACATGAGTGCAGTTTCCACTTGCTGCGGGCAAATCCAGTGAATATGAGTATCGATGCCACCTGCAGTGAGAATTTGACCTTCCCCTGCAATCACTTCCGTGGCAGCTCCCAACGGAATCGTAATATTGGGTTGTATGTCAGGATTTCCCGCCTTGCCAATTTTCCAGATACGACCATTCTTTAAACCGACATCGGCTTTCACAATGCCCCACCAATCGACAATAAGTGCATTGGTAATAACGGTATCAGCAACATCATCTGCCAACAATTGGGACTGTCCCATGCCATCTCGAATGACTTTACCACCACCGAATTTAACTTCTTCACCATAAGTGGTCAGGTCTTGTTCGACTTCAATAAACAGTTCCGTGTCCGCCAAGCGAACACGATCTCCTACTGTTGGTCCGAACATTTCCGCATATGCACGACGTGACATTTTCATCATAGATTACTCTAAATTCTTAAAAGATTTTGATGGCCCGACTTAGTCAAGTTTCCCCATCACTCGACCCGAAAAGCCATACACTTCACGCTTTCCAGCTAGTGCCACTAACTCGACATCTCGGCTCTGACCTGGCTCAAAACGTACTGCGGTGGCTGCTGCAATATTCAAACGGTAGCCTTTGGCACGCTCGCGCTCAAATTGCAAAGCATCATTGGCTTCATAAAAGTGAAAATGTGAACCAATTTGAATCGGTCGATCCCCAGTATTCGCAACCGTTATTTTTAGGGTTTCACGTCCAACATTTAACTCAATATCGCGATCTGGCGTAATTACTTCACCTGGAATCATCTTTATTCCTTATTGTTCTTTACATAATCGGTTGATGTACAGTCACCAGTTTTGAGCCATCTGGAAAGGTTGCTTCAACTTGGACTTCAACAATCATTTCTGCAATGCCATCCATCACATCATTGCGGCTCAGTAAAGTCGTGCCGTAGTGCATCAACTCGCTTACGCTCATGCCATCGCGTGCACCTTCAAGCAAGGCAGCAGAAATATACGCAATCGCTTCAGGATAATTCAGCTTTAAACCACGTGCTTTACGGCGCTCTGCAACCAAGCCCGCGGTAAAAATTAAAAGTTTGTCTTTTTCTGTTGGATTTAATTCCATATCTTTTACCTATTTAAACGTGGAGATGCTTCGCTCATGAGCTATACATGACCAAAAATCGTTATGTCATTTGGTCTTGAAATTACAGACTAAAATGACTTTAAGTTCTCCAAATACGTGGAAATTCTTCATCCAGACCATACCAATAGCGTCTTAATCTAGCTCTGATGGCAGCAAAGGCATCATGACATTGCCGAACATCATTCCCCAAAAATCGTGCACAAATCACATCATCCAAAACCGTTAAGGTGACAGGTACATCCATACGCATCATTAGTTCACGGATTAAATCCAGATGCTGTTCTAAATCTAGACTGGCACGATATTGCATGGGGGGCACGGCCCAGAAACTCCCCATTACAGATTGACCATGCATGCCTAGGCATGAACTTAACCAACGGTCATTTCCCTTAAAACTTAAGGTATCGGCCACCAACAAAGTCTGATTACGAAACAGTTTGAACAGGTTGATATAGGCACCATCACTAAATTGCTCTTCACGTGCTTGGCGACCAATCACCAACATGTCCCAACCAATAAAACTGGCTGCCTGATCCAAATGGATGATGGTTTCTGAATGCGCATTCGCACCATTAAACAACATGGTTTCTTGCGGCAACCATTCAAAAATAGCATTAGCATTTAAACTTATATTGATATGCTGATAGGCCTTTTTACCATTGGTTTTGTACCATTTACCTGCGCCAGGGGTGGTCACTAAGGCATGTGCCTGCGGGTCGACAGATATATCAAAAGTCAGGTGATCCCCACCCGCAATGCCCGCAGGGGGATGCACAATAATGGCATGGCAAACCCCTGTTTTTTCAGGCCAAAGCATTTTTTGTACCCGCACTGGACCATAATGTTTGCGGTGATGTAACACCGTGCATTCAGGCTCTTTTTGAGCCTGAAAGCCGAGTTCCAACTTGGCAAACCATAATTGGGCATCATGCGTTCGACTGACGGTTAAATCCTGCATGCTTCCTCTGCGTGATGAATACCAATAATCTGGTGTGCTGAAACTTGTTCATCAAAATGACCTGAATATCATTAAGCCAAACCAATCAATGCAACAACTGCAGCAATTCCACCGACAATTTTCTTACCATGTGGCACATATTTTTGTACCAAAGCGCCTAAACCCAATCCACCTGCGTAGATGCAAGACATTGCAACAACCATGCCGAAGACTAAACCGATCACATGACCTGAATGACTCAATTCGGCACCATGCGCCATGCCATGAAAACTTGCTAAAACCATGGTCGCAACTGCAAACAGTCGATTGGCTTTGGTCCATAGGGCAATGGCAAGAACAGATAAGGAGAAAACAATGCCGTATTCAGCAATATTCGCAGAAACCATATGCAATTGTCCAAGGCTAAAACCTGCAATCATGGCAATAACTAAACCCAACAATCCACCTACTTTCCAACGATTAGCCGCTGACCACAGCAGCACACCAAAAGCGATCGCCATCGTGAGGTGATCAATTCCAGTAAAGGGATGAATAAAGCCCGTTAAAAAACTATTCTGTTGTTCATGACCAGGATGTGCCATTGCCCACATTGGAAAAGCTGCGGCGAAAGTGGCTAAAGTTCTTTTTAAATAAGTCATTGTGTTTCCCCGAATTACGCTTTGAATAGACCTTGTTTTTCAATGAACGAAATAATAATTTCCAGACCTTCTTTGGTTTTCATATTGCTAAACAAGAACGGCTTATCCCCACGCATGCGTTTAGCATCTTGGTCCATTACACTTAAATTTGCTCCGACCATAGGTGCCAAGTCTGTTTTATTGATAATCAACAAATCAGATTTGGTAATGCCCGGACCACCTTTACGTGGAATCTTTTCTCCCCCTGCCACATCAATCACATACAAGGTTAGATCTGAAAGTTCAGGACTAAACGTCGCCGCCAAATTATCCCCACCACTTTCAATAATAATCAGCTCAAGTCCATCAAACTTTTCACATAAATCATCAATTGCCGCGAGGTTAATAGACGCATCTTCACGAATGGCGGTATGCGGGCAACCACCCGTTTCTACCCCGACAATACGCTCTGGAGACATGGCTTCATTGCGGGTTAAAAAGTTTGAATCTTCTTTGGTATAAATGTCATTGGTGACGACCGCCATATTATATTTTTCACGTAAGGCCTGACATAAATTCAAGGTAAGTGCCGTTTTACCTGACCCGACTGGTCCACCAATTCCTACACGTAATGGGCTACGTTGTGACATGTTTTTTCCTCTTAAGATTATGATCTGAATAGTCTTGAATATTGGGTCTCGTGGTGCATACTCAGCATGGCATATTGCGGTAAGGCACTACTGATTTCAGTGTCTTGCAACGCCAGTGCACGCGCAATTGCTGCGGGAATAAGCGCATGTAAATACCACAAAATACGCTGACCACTCATTTGCCCAAGCGGTACGGTTTTGACTGCCGCCAAGACCTGATTTTCTAAAACGGTAAAGGTATAAGCCGTGAGTACTTCTGTTTGATTTAGCCCCAAGGTGCCACACAGGCTGCCATACGCAGGAACAAAGCCCAACTGTTTTTTCACTTTGACGGGTTGCTTTAATACGTCTCTAATCCATGCATTTAAAGAAAATGCCAACTGTTTCGATTCCGCCAGTAACTCCTTACTCTCACGACTGGCGCGATAAAAGTTTGCCCAGTAAGTAAAATTTTCTTCGTCATCACTGTATTGCATTAAACGCTTCAACACAGGCAACTCAAAACGAACCAAGAGCATTTCCAGCACTTCTTCAAAATAAGCAATGCTGGAGGCTTCATCATGAATCAGCCCTCGATCAATGGCACTTTCCACGCCTTGCGAATAGCAATATGCCCCTATCGGCAATGCTGTTGATGACAAAGTCAACAAGCTGAGCAGTTGAGATGGATTAGTGATGGACATGATGTAAAGTCTTGATTGGGCTTAAGCGATGGTCATGTTGATGTTGTGCATAGGCACCGCTTTCAGGTTCAAAAGGATGATCTACCTCTGCAACGTTTAATCCCAAACCCAGCACCATTTCAGCCAGTACATGATCTGGTTCGAAATATAATGCTGTTGGCGTCAACATTAAGGGAACGTGACGATTACCGAGATGATATGCCGCTTTTAATAAATCAAATTCTTGCTGAGCCGAAACTTTCATCAGTTTTTCTGGTTTCGCTTCAACTTTAAGAATATTTCCACTCTCCGTCGAAATATATGACCCACTGCGTAAAATGCCTGTACGTGGCAAATCTGCACCAATATCTACCCCATTTTTTAAAGTTGCACGAAAACGGCTCTTTTGGCGCGTATCGAAAGTCAGCTCAATGACATCAAAGTCACAATATTCTGTAACTACTTCTAATCGTTGAGTATAAATTTCCATTTTTTCTCCATGCTTGACTTTGTTTTAGGACTGCTTTTGATTCAAATTGATTCAAAATATAAATCGCTTTCACAAAATGCACCACCCCAACGTTCAAAGCAATTATTGCGCCAATTTTTCTACATACACCACATTTAAGCGTATATATTAGACCTCTTGCGAAAGTATAGTTTTATCTATTTTTTGAATTGGCTAAAACCTCATAAAATATAGCTTTCGGCTACTTAAAATTTGACTAACGCAAGAAGTCTATTGCTCAGAAACTCCAAATGAAAACTTCAAGAAAATATGATTTCTCATTTAAATGATGTCAGGACATTTAAGAAAAAAATAGCAGCTGTCGGGTTATTCGAGATGGATGTTGTATCCACTCTTTGGATTAGAATAGATTTTCCCGCACTTTTTCTAGAGTTTTCCCCAATAAATATTAAAAAACCCTGATGCAAAATCATCAGGGTTATTGATTTGATCGAAATTCAGCTTATTAAAAAGCAGATATCTGAAAAATCATTTATTTTTCCAAAGTCTTACATAGAGAACAAATAACGCCTTTGTGCTTATGTGAATACATAATATCAGGTCTTTCATAATCTTCATCACATGACACACAATGATAAACTGTTGCTATAGGTAGCCCAGTAGCATCATAACGTGGTTCTTTTACCCCATCATCTGTAGCTTTAATATAATATTTTCCTTTCGTAATTAAACCCATGATTGGGGTCAAAACAAAGCCGAAAATCAGAGCAATTAAAGGTGAATATGGCATTAGAAATTCACCCAACATGCCAAAAAAGGTTGCAATGGAGACTCCTGCAGCGACAAGAAATGACACCATACCTACTGGGTTTATATTATAAAGCATATCACGGCGATATTCTGGTTCTTTTGGAGAGAGTTTCAGTAAGTATTTATTCACTGTGATATCAGTCGCTACAACCACAACCCATGCAATGGCAAAATTAGAATAAAAACCTAAAATCTTACCAAGCACTGCGAACATATTACCTTCCATCAACGCAAGAGCAATTGCAAGGTTAACCAATACAAATACAATACGACCTGGATAATGCTTGCTGATACGTGTATAAGCACTGGTCCATGCCAATGAACCCGAATATGCATTTGTTACATTAATCTTGATTTGTGAAATAACAACCAAAATTACCGCTAAAGTAAGTGCAAACCAACCTGGAAGCATATCATGGAAAGCTGCGTTAAACTGTTGTACAGGTTCCGTGCTATCCACCCCAGGAATTTTAGTCAGCAAATAAAAACCAAGGAAAGCACCAATAATTTGTTTGATTGCGCCTAGAATTACCCAACCTGGACCCGCTGAAATAACAGCTATCCACCACGATTTGCTATTTTCTTTAGTTTTTGCAGGCATAAAACGTAGGTAATCAATTTGTTCACCAATTTGCATAATTAAAGATAGACAAATTCCAGCACCCAACATAATTGCAGCCACATCTATTGCTGCAAAACCACCATTTCCAGCATAAGCAGCGAATTGACTTACAAGCTCAGGTTCTTGATAAATCAAATAAGCAACAGGGCCAATCATTAAGATCAACCAGATAGGTGTGGTCCAAACTTGTAAAGTACTTAAGGCTTTCATCCCATAAATGACCAATGGAATAACCATAATAGTAGAAATGAGATAGCCCATCCATAAAGGAATTCCGAGCCCAAGCAATAAGCCTTGAGCCATGATAGAACCTTCGAGAGCGAAGAAAATAAAAGTAAAACTTGCAAAAATAATACTCGTCAGTACCGATCCAAAATATCCAAAACCAGCACCACGCGTAATCAGATCTAAATCGATATTATAGCGAGCTGCATAATAAGCTAATGGAAGACCTGTTAAAAAGATAATAAGTGCAGCAAATAAAATAGAAAAAATGGCATTCGTTGTCCCATATGTCATACCAATGCTAGCACCAATCGAAAAGTCTGCCAGATATGCAATACCTCCTAATGCCGTAATTGCGACGACTTTAGGACTCCAACGACGGAAACTATATGGAGCATAACGTAAAGTAAAGTCTTCAAGTGTTTCATTTGCAGCAGAAGATGGCTTTTCAATAAAAGTATCTTGCATAGGTTGATTTTGCATACCAAAAAATATCTCTGAGTTTCATACTTCTCACCAAAAAGCAAAATTAATGCCAACTTTTAATTTTTCTATCAAATTTTTAGGATTTAGCCCAACATGCTACAATCATATTGTTTTATAAGCATAATCTTTTCAACATATATATCGTGTCGTACATACCTAGCTGATCACGACTGACTGTACTAAAACTTTGCAACCGCCAAAACTTTTCTGCCGCAGGTAAAAATGGATCCGTATGCAAATATAAATGCTGAATATTTTGTTGCTGTGCATATGCAAATAACAACTGGCAAAGCTCTGTCGCGATTCCCTGTCTACGATACTCAGGCAATACAAAAATCAATTGCTTGGTTTCCTGTTTATACTCTTCCACAGGAACTAACCAAATTCTCTTTAACGCTTGTAGCTCTTCCGATGTTTCATGATCCATTTCACAAAGGCCTTTAACTGCTTCTTTTTCTAAAATCATGCGCAAATCAAACAGCTCATTATAAAACTTAAAATCCAAGGGTTTGACTTCCCACCCCCTACGGAAATGTACATTAACGTAGTCTTCTTATTCTAAGCGATACAAGGCCTGGCGAATGGGGGTACGGCTAATTTCCTATTTTTCTGAAATATCTGATTCAGTAAAACGTTGTGCAGGTTTAAGCTGAAAACGGCTTTGTTGCACAAACCTACCGATAAGGTCTTATTCCGCAGTATAATTCCTAGATGAATAAACCTACACCCAAAATCTTTCGTACAACTAATTGGTCCACATATAAGCGCGCCTTAATTAATCGAGGCAATATTTCCATTTGGTTTGATCCTTTGACTCAATGGTATGCTCATCCATAAGCAAAACATGGACGAAATCAAACTTACTCCTATACGGCTATTCAATGCTGCTTAATGATCAAATCTTTATTTAAATTGTCTTTGCGTATGGTCACAGGCTTTGTCCAAAGTCTGATTAAGCATTGTGGCTGAGCAGCCCCGAATATCAGTGATATTCGTACTTCACACTGTGCAGAAGACAAAGGCATATCGATGTTGCAATTGGCTATCAAAAAAGTAGTGGAGGTCTCCGTCTACTCGTAGACTCTACTGGCCTAAAGTTTTTAGGTGAAGGTGATTGGAAGCGTAAGAAACATGGACCTGAATATCGCCGCAAATGGCGTAAGCTTCATAATAGTATCGATGCTAAAACCCTTCAAATACGTGCTGTACAACTCACCGCAAATAATGTCAGTGATTCACAGGTACTGGAAGACTTACTTGCTCAAATCCCTTTAGATGAACAAATCGATTCTGTCTATACAGAGATGGTGCTTATGACAAAAAACGATGCCGTCAGGTCATTGCAGATCGGCAAGCGTATGCAGTGATTCCACCTAGAAAAAATGCAAAGCCCTGGAAAGATATAAAAGCTCATTCACGAGAGCGAAATGAACTCCTTCGAACGGTTAAATGTTTGGGCAGGACAATCTGGAAAAAATGGTCAGGCTATCATCGGCAAATTCTGCTTGAAACCAAGATGCATTGCATTAAATTATTAGGCGATAAACTCTGCTCAATGAATGCTGATAGTCAAGTGAATGAGATTCATGCACGCGTAGCTGTCTTAAATAAATTCACAGAATTAGGTCGCCCTCACACCCAAGTTGTCACTTAAATATGATTAGGTATGAGAGATTTTATTTTTTAAATCTTTGTGCAACAAAGCCGTTTTTAACCAAACCTAGTACGCTGGTTTCCTGACCTTGTACATATTTTCCGGCACGCTTGGCATAGCCATTTAAAATTAGGGTGTGATCATGATCTGCAGTTATCACAATCAAAGTATTTTTTAACTCAGGATCACTTTCATGAAGTTTTTTATGGTTGCATCCAAAGCCTCATTTAGGGCAATCGTATCCTGTAATGCACGCTTAGCATTAGTGTCATGTAAAGCATGGTCTATACGCCCACCTTCAACCATCAGGAAAAAACCATTTTTATTTTGGGTTAGAATATCCAAAGCGGCCAACGCCATTTGCTTTAAGCTAAGTTCAGGCAAGTTTTTTTTGGTTCTATCTAAGTCATAATTTAAATGGCTAGTATTAAACAAACCCGATAATTTTTCATTCTTTCCTAACTTTATCTGGGAGAGTTTAGTTTGATCAAAGACCACTCGATAGCCTGCTTGTTGCATTTCTGCGATCAAATTCCTTTGGTCTATCCGTTCTCCCCCTTGATCTTTCGGCAGAAATTGATGCTTACCCCCGCCTAGAATCACATCAGCCCCATATTTGATTTGACGTTATAACGCTGATTGGTATCACCTTGTGAACTTGGTACTAATTGGGATGATATGTCATTTTCAGCATCACGATGACAAATATGGTCATAAGTCGATGCTAGTGTAGCATGCGTAATGCGAGTTATCGTGACTGCACCTATACCCCAACCTTGTGCAATTCTAGTAAAGTTTGGGTGTCTTGCTTATACTGGTCCTGATGATTGGTTCCACATTGATGGTTTCCAGCCTGATCTGGTTTTACTGCAATTGTTCCAGTCTGCATGGATATCACTTCATTTTTCATTTTTACACCTGTCATCATATAAGCACCCATCGATGGTGCGCTATCTGTAACCTGTGCATTTTCTGAGAAAGTACGAACAAATGCTGACTCTGGACGTTGATCTATCGGCAGTTGCCCGTCTTCACCAACAGCATAGATTCGTACAGCTGTTAATGTCGTGATACCCATTCCATCTCCCAAGAAAAAAACCACACGTTGAGGCTGTTTTGATGGTTGTACTGAAGTAGAAGTTGATTGAACTAAAGCAGGACTTTGACAGCCCATCAAAATAACTGTGCCCAAACTACAGCATGCCAAACTTATTAATTTTTTTATTAAATTTTTCTTATGCCAAAGCATTGCATCGACTCATCTTAAGATGGTCGAAAAATACGCTTTAAATATTCAATTTACATGACAAATTTATGGAAATGTTATTATGACTACTTATATAGATTTTCCTAATTGCAAAAAATAGTGTAGCAACTTGCTACACTATTTTTTTACTTTATTTTTCTAACATTCGTCTTAGGAAAGCTTCTAATTCTTGTAAATTTTGATCATCAAATTGTCCGATTTTTAAAGATACCTTTAATGTATTATGGTCAAATTTGATATTACCAGCAACTTTCCCATCATATTCAATTTTATGTACAATTGAAGTTTGAATTACTTCTTTCGTTTCTTTTGACTTAAAGATTTTTTCAGCTAGTGATGCGAGTTTTGTCTGTTCAACTTCTTTTTTAAGCAATTTTGACCATGCTTCGAATAATGCTTCTTTAGCATTTTCATGGTTTTCATCATGATCTGATAGAAACTTTTTCACTGCTGTAGCAGCAGTCCGTGCTAATAATGACGGCTGTTTTTCCAAATCTTTAATCAACTCTCCAGGTAATTTTTCAAAAGATAAATATTTATACATATCTTCACGATTCATACCTAATGACTTTGCTAACTTCTGCTTATTTTTTTTTAATTTTTCATCCAAAGAAGATAATCCAACATATATTTCATAATCTGTCAGATCTTCTCGCTTTAAATTTTCAGCTAATGTTAATAAAGCAACTTCTTCATCCGATGCATCAATAATGATTACTTCAATGGTGTTCTTATTGAGAAATTGGTGGGCTTTCATTCGTCTTTCA
The DNA here is from genome assembly GCF_058243005.1 of Acinetobacter sp. 231_lipA. Classification (NCBI taxonomy): domain Bacteria; kingdom Pseudomonadati; phylum Pseudomonadota; class Gammaproteobacteria; order Moraxellales; family Moraxellaceae; genus Acinetobacter; species Acinetobacter sp. 231_lipA. Next base: position 46,818 of record NZ_JBZAYU010000002.1, read on the forward strand.
CCAGCAATCAACTCATATTTATCATTTATTCTACGAACTGCAATTGGTTGTAATAGCCCAATTTCCTCAATTGATGCTGCTAAATCTTCAATATCTTGTTGATTAAAGAGTTTTCGAGGCTGGTTAGGGCTAGCCTGAATATCTGTAATTTGTACATTACGTCTTAGCTCTTTGACATCATTAATATGCTCTTTTTGGGCATGTTGATGCTTTTGAGTATTTTGCTGAAGACGTTTAGCCAATATCTCTTTATTACTTACCATAGTATTTCCAGAATTATATTATTTGACACGCTGAACAATTTCTTGTGCTAAAGTTTCAAAAGCTTTTCGAACTTTTGAGTTTTTATCAACAGATAATAAAGGTTGTTGCAAAATTGCAGCTTGATTAACTTTAGTGCTCATCGGAATTGTGGTATGCAATAATTCTCCAACTTGATTAAATGCTTCATTTTTTATTAATTTACATACATTCTGACGCTCATCATGTTTAATTAATAAAGCACCTAAGAGTTCTAATTCAGGGTTAACTCTTCTAATTTTACTTAAATGATTAATTAAATCAGTAACACCATAGAGACCGTATTGTGAACCAGATTCGATTGGAACAATAACATGTGTCGAAGCGGCTAAAGCATTGCTGGTTAATAATTTTAAACTCGGAGGGCAATCAATAAGAATGTAGTCATATAATCCTTCTAGAATTTTCAATTTATTTGAAAGTTCCTCGGTTGGTCTTGGTGCATCATCTTTCAATTGATCTTCAGTTTTACCAAGAGTTAATGAGCCATATATTAAGGAAACATTTTTAAACTTTGTTTCTTCTTCTAATGCTTCCGATAATAGACTTATATCACCAATGAGTAATTCCGCTGATGTAGTTTCAACTTCGCTAGGGTGTCTTAATCCTATATGTAAACTTGCATTTGCTTGTGGATCCAGATCAATTACTAAGACCTTATTTCCTAATTCAGCAAGTTCTGAAGCAAGATGTACTACAGTAGTTGTTTTCCCGCAACCACCTTTATGATTAGCTACAGCAATAATTTTAGTTGACATATTTGTCTTAAGGAATTTACTTTGATTTCATTTAATATAAAGATATTTGTAGCAACTTGCTACAGTTCCTTTGTCATATTTTTATCATTTGAATTCAAAAGATGTGGGAAAAACATTTCTTAACTTTTTTTAAAAATATAGCTAGCTAATTTTAATTAGTATTAATTAGTTAATTAGTTAATTATAATTAGACAAATTTTACTTCTTTAAAAACAACCAGATAAGGTTTTTAAAGTGGAAAGCGTGTCACTAATAAGTGGAAGGCCTGTCATTGATAAGTGGAAGGCCTGTCACCGATAAGTGGAAAGTTTGTCACTAATGAGTGGAAGGTCTGTCACCGATAAGTGGAAGGTTTGTCACTATGGTGGAAGACTTGTCATTGTGATTTATTTTAATGTGGTTTTTTTAATTTAAAACAATACAAGTCAACTGCTTGTGGTGTTGATAAGTTTGTTTTTATTGAAATAAAGGTGGAAGACTTGTCATTAGTTGTTTTTTATTCTGTGGATAAACTATTTGTATAAAATTTAATTAATAATATGATGTTTGATAGTCAAGAATACCGGAATGGTGGAAGGCTTGTCACTTTAATAGTGGAATATGTGTTGGGTAATTCCACTTTAGTGGTGCTGTAGGCTATTCCTACTTTCAAATTGATTGCTTTAGCGACACGGATAAATTATCAAAGGTGGAAGAGTCGTCACTTAAAAGTGTTTAATTTTATATTTATTCCACCATAAGGCTGAATAGTATCAAAATTGCACTTTAATAGTGACACTTCTTCCACTGTTAAGGTGTTTGATGGGCATAAACTGAGTTAATTTAATGTTAGTAAGAGAGAATAGTGAGCGGTTTGCATCTTCTTCCACTTTTGTGTATAACATGTAGAAAATATTTTAATCTTTCCACTCATGAGCAATCACAACGAACCAGAAGAATTAGAACATCTACCTTATTGTATTGGTAATATTCGACATAATGGAGTAGTCAGCACTAGTAACCGTCTGATTAGACCAATTGAATTATCATCTAATGAGTATAAAGCTCTTCTTTATGCAATGGCTGTTGCGAATTATGGTGAAAAGAATAATCAAGATCGTGAAATTACAGAGCAAACTTATATTTATTTGCATAAAGATGATTTAGGCGAACTATTAGGATTAGATAAAAAGAATTCCATTAATGTTGCTATTGATCGTATTTATAAAGAATTATCATCACGAGTAGCTCATTTTGTAATTGAAGAGTCCGTGGATGATAATAAGCGTAAAGTTAAAAAAGTACACTCAGTAGTACCAATTATTCGTGAACTCCGTTGGGAAGATGATGCTAAAAATGCTTTGCAGATACGTTTCACCAGTGAAGTACTTCCATATTTTACTCGTTTAGCAAATGGAAATTTTACGACCTATCAATTGAAAGATTTATTTGCTTTGGACTCTGTAACCAGTATGAGTTTGTATTCATACTTTATAAAAAATGAATTTAAGTATGCTAATCAAGATTCTTATGAGGTTGAACTTTCACTTGAGAATATCAAAGCATTAATTGATATTGGAGAGAAAAAATACGATCGTTGGGTTGATTTTAGACGATACGTTTTAGACAAAATTATTGAAGAAATTAATGAAAGGACTAGTCTTCAATTAGAATACGATACCATCAAGAAAGGTCGACCTATTGTCGGAGTTCGATTTAAAATTCTTAATAGGCATGCCACTGAAGTTGTTGTATCTAATACTAATGATAAGACTCAAATCTATTTAGATGTCAATTTTGATGATAATGCGCTTGTTAAAGAATTAGGTGCGAAGTTCGATATGACCGTAAGGTCTTGGTACATCTATGCAAATGACCCAAATTATAAACAGTTTAGTAAGTGGTTTAAGACAGAAGGGTGCTTAACTGAATCTCAAGCAAATGTGATAGTTAATGATATTATGTTCCAAATGGATTTTGCTGTAGCTGGCAGTTCAATGAGTGAATTTAAGAAAGAAATGAAATATAAATTAAAAAATAATTCAAATTTTGTAAAAGAAAATAGAAAACGATTGAATGAAATATTTGGAAAAGACGTTATATGACTGTGTAGCAACTTGCTACACTTTTTACTATAAGGTGTAAAATAAGCTTGATATCAGTTTACGTCATATTTTGATAGCTAATTAATAGACTTATGAACTAATTATTCATCCATTAAGGTAGAACATGAAAACTAATCATTACATTCCTAACCACACACTTACGAAGACAGATCAAGGTTATGTTGTTAATTTTATCGTTGAACAAAATAAACTGATACCTGTATTTGAGAATATGTCACTTGAACAGGCATGCCAGGCAATGCTTATACAGGAACAAATCTTATTACAACCTACAGATGACGAGCATCTTATTTTTTATAAGGCAGATGATCAACAAGAAACCATGTTATATAAATCCTTTGATGATGCTCTGATTGCCTTTAATACAATGATGCAGGTCTATATAAAAGGTTATCTCTCTCTTTCAAGTATTTTACTTTTTGCTAAGAATGTTGATAACCAATACTCTGCGCCTGAAATGAATGAGCTATTTGAAGAAGCGGCTAAGATGTATCCGCAAAATTTAAAAGAAATAATGGAATTGAAGCAGTTTTCTCTAGAGCATTTAAAAATACTAGAAGAAAATCAATGAGCAGAATATAACATTATAGGGTAGGGGTTTAATACACGCCTATCCCATTATGATTTTCCTTTGTACACGACAAAAAAAGATAACTCATTGAAATAATGGCATAATACTTGTTTTCTGACGACGAATATGATGACACATTTCAATGAGTTACATCTCATCTTAAACAAATATCTAAAGTGGAACAAGTCACATGTAAAATGTTTTACACTGATTATGCTTGCATTAATTGTAAAACAGACATGTAATCTTTCTTCTGCATCTAAAGCCTTACCCATCAAGTGCTTACCACAATCATTTTATCGACGTATACAACGCTTCTTTGCAGATCATTATTTCGATTATCGTCAAATTTCTCAGTTAATTTTCTATATATTTTCATTCGATAAAGTCCAATTAACTTTGGATAGAACCAACTGGAAATGGGGAAAATGAGATATCAATATCTTGATGTTAGCTATCGTCTATCGTGGAATAGCGATACCTGTTGTTTGGACATTGCTCAATAAACGTGGAAATTCAGATACAAAAGAGCGTATTGCTTTGATTCAACGCTTTATCTCCATTTTTGGTAAAGATCGTATTGTGAATGTGTTCGCAGACAGAGAATTTATCGGTGAGAAATGGTTTACATGGTTAATTGAAAATGACATTAACTTCTGTATACGTGTTAAAAAAACTTTATTGTGACCAATCACTTAGCCAAGAATCATAAAATTAGTGATTTATTTCGTCATCTTCAAGTTGGTCAAACTGAATGTCGTAAACGACGTATTTGGGTTGGTCGAGTGAAACTGTATATTAGTGCGCTACGATTAGAAGATGGAGAACTTTTACTTGTTGTTTCTCCTATGTTTAATGCTTCTGCTATTCGTGATTATGCATTACGCTGGGAAATCGAAACGTTATTTAGTTGTCTCAAAGGACGTGGATTCAATCTTGAAAATACTCGTTTAACAGACCCTAGACGAGTCAAGAAATTGATAGCAGTGCTAGCTATCGGTTTCTGTTGGTGCTATTTAACAGGTGAATGGCAACATGATCGAAAAAAAGCGATAAAAATAAAGAAGCATGGACGACTTTCAGTAAGTTTATTTCGCTACGGTTTGGACTATGTTCAAATGGCTATTCTACGTTTGATTGGTTTTGGAAAAAAAGAAGAATTTAAGAAAGTGCTCGCAATTTTAAGAAAGAATAAGCCTGATAGGACAAGGGCCCTATGAAATTTGTCGTGTACAGAGATGATTTTCAAATAATAACCGTAGATGAAAGTAAAGACCGCTAGCTTAAATAGATCTCTATGAATCGAACGTATAAGCATAGCCTAACGGAACAATTTAAGACCTAATAAAATCAGGTGGTGTTTCAAAAAGTATGCTGAAAAAAAGCAGGTTGGATTTTGATAAAATAGGAAAATGCGAATAACCCTAGAAATCAAATGTCCAACCTGCCTCAGTGATAGTATAAAGAAAAATGGCATCAAGGTAGATGGGAAACAAAACTATCAGTGCAAAGACTGTAAACGTCAGTTTATTGGTGACCATGCACTCAGCTATCAAGGGTGTAATTCAGGTATTACTCGTAAAATATTACAGTTAATGGTCAGAGGCAGCGGTATACGAGATATTGCTGAAGTTGAGCGTATCAGTATCGGTAAAGTTTTACGCACTTTAAGTGAATCAACATATCAAATTCAGCCTAAACAAAGTTATTACGAATGTATCGAAGTGGATGAATTCTGGACTTTTGTAGGAAATAAAAATAATAAACAATGGCTTATTTACGCCTACCATCGAGAAACAGGTGAGATTATTGCTTATGTTTGGGGTAAAAGAGATTTAGCTACAGTCCAACTGCTGAAGGCAAAGCTTAAACAATTAGGTGTTCACTACACTCGAATTGCAAGTGATCATTGGGACAGTTTCATCACTACTTTTAAAAACTGCAAGCAAAGTATTGGTAAGTTTTTTACTGTGGGTATTGAAGGCAATAATTGTAAAATAAGGCATCGAATTAGGCGTGGCTTTAGAAGAAGCTGTAATTTTTCGAAAAAGCTTGAAAACCATTTTAAAGCCTTCGACTTAGCATTCTTTTATATCAATAATGGCTTCATTTAATGTCAGCATACTTTTTAAAACACCACCTAAAATCAGACTTAAAACCGTATCTATAGACTTAATTTTATATTTCGGTACAATATGTATCTATAACTCCAATATCTAACGGTACAAAATGCCTAATCAGGTTGGCTACATCCGAGTCAGTTCATCGGAACAAAATACGGAACGTCAATTGGATGGAATCCACCTCGATAAGACCTTCATAGAGAAGGCAAGTGGGGGTAGCCGTGAACGTCCTCAATTGCTCGCTATGCTCGAATATCTGCGTGATGGTGATACGGTGCATGTTCACAGTATTGACCGCCTGGCACGTAATACGAATGATCTGAACGACATTGTGAACAGCCTGAATGATCGTGGCATAACCATCATTTTTCATAAAGAAAATCTGACCTTTAGCCATGATGTTGCACAGTCGGCAATAAATAAGCTCATGTTCCAAATGCTTGCTGCATTTGCAGAATTTGAACGCTCCATGATCCGTGAACGGCAAAAGGAAGGTATTGCTAAAGCCAAAGCAAAAGGCTTATATAAGGGCAGAAAGCGTAAAGTTGATTATGCAGAAATACAAAAAGCCATGCAGGAAGATGGCTCGACTTTTAGAAGTGTGGCAAAACAGTTTGGAGTAGGGATTGCTACAGTTCAAAGGGCAGTAGGGCAAAAGCCTTAATGATGACCAGTCATCAAGGATCGGAGAATATTTTATGCAGCTGTGAGTTCCGTAATTTTCTTTTTCAACACTGATACTTGTACGGCTGAAGATCGAAAGCTATTTCTGCATCTGCATTGAAGGCTGTTAATACCCCGGCTTTTGGAGCCGTTTTTTTAGCCCCTATGATTAACCACGATTGTTTAACTAATATGAACAAAGTCGTGAAACATTGGTCAAAGAATAGGCGTGGAACGTGAAAAATCATAAAAAAAACCCAAACAGTGATGTTTGGGCTATAAACTTTGAAATAAGTATTTGAATTTCAAAATAAATTATAACACATTTCGTATAAGGTGTATTATGTTAATTTTAGAGAAATTTCATAATTCTGATTTTTTAGCTTAGGCCTTTAATGCAAAACTCTTATTCCTCTTTAGAAGAAATTTCATCTCTTGAATCTTTTGTGATAACGAGTCATATAAGTTCATATCATCATAAAATGATGTACGGTTTACCGAAAAATTTTAAAAAAATAGTTAAAAATGATAGTAATGAAGCCTTTAAAATTAATGCTAAGGCGTACCACTCCTCTGTTACAGGTAAATTTTTAACTCATAGATCATCTGCATTATTTGATGACATAGTTGATCATCCAGAAAAGTTAAAAATAGACTCTCAGTTTCTTCAAACTCTTAAATCACTAAAGCTATACCCAAATGATATTTTTCCCGAATGGAATCAGCATATTGAAATATATAATATTTTACGTATCTTGCAATCTTCTTTATTATTGGCGCACTTATTACCATGTTGGTTGAAGGCACTTATTTCAAAGAAGTAACCTATACCAGTTTACTTGCATTGTTTATTGTTGGATTAGGCATCTGTGCACAGAAGTTTAACTGGGGAAAGCATGCTCAAGATAAATCTGATAACACTCAGGCGGACTTGACCAACAATCTGTAATGTAAAACTAATGTCAGATTAAGCAAAATTCAACATACACTAAAACCAATGGCCTCCCAGTGAAAGCCATTGGTTTTTTAGGCTAAACTCAGCAATAAGTTCAATTTTTACTCAAATGTTAGCCACCGTTTTTATCTATCTTTCTGTATTCATATTCTAGAAAACTGTCAGCCTGTTTGATATTGCAGAACACTTTCAGAAAAGAATTTTGTATAGATTGCCGGCTCACTTTTAAGTGCTTTCACTATTCCCTTTATTCTAATAATTTTTATATAACACTTGAATAAAAAGCAAACGATTATCATTTACAGATCTCGCTAGTCAGCTTATCATTTCACAAACTTACAAATTCTCCGTATTTTCTTCACATTTAACCTATACATCATTTTAAGGATCTCTTGTGTTACTCCCTCATTTCAAAAAATCAGTCCTCACCCTCTGCTTATTTCCCTCCATACTTTATGCAGCCGATACATACCCTACTGTGACGCTTAACCCGATAACTGTGCAAGCCGAAGGCAACTGGTTAGATGAAGCCAATGCACAGAAAGTACTAAATCATGCTGGAGCGCGTACAGTCATTCAGCGTGATGAGTTGATTAACCGAGGCGTAACTTCTGTCAAAGAGGCTTTACGCACTGTGCCTGGTATTCAAGCTCCTGAAAATGCAGGAACAGCAGGGAGTGATGCATCGTTAAGCATCGGTGTCCGTGGTTTAACGTCACGGTTTTCACCACGCTCACAGGTACTCGTGGACGGTGTTCCACTTTCGTTTGCCCCTTATGGTCAATCACAACTCTCCTTAGCACCCACTAGTTTAGGCAATACTGAAAGTATCGACGTGGTGCGTGGCGCGGGCTCTGTTCGCTTTGGACCACAAAATGTAGGAGGGATTATTAACTTTAACTCGCGTACAATTCCTGAAACCTTTGCTGGAACGGTAGACCTCACTACAGAAATTGCAGAAAACGGTCATGTAAAATTTAACCCCAACTTATTTGTGGGTGGAACCTTAGACAACGGTTTAGGCTTAGCGCTGTTATATTCTGGCGTTAATGGAGAGGGTTTTCGCGATAAAAATGATGACTCTGACATCAACGATATTCGCTTAAAAGCAGCTTATGCAATAGATGAATATGCAAAAATTGAAGCCAATCTACACCGCTACGATGCAGATGTAGATATGCCTGGAGGTTTAACCCCTGCTCAATTTGCTGAAAATCCATATCAGTCCTTGCGCAATCATGATTATATGAAAGGGCATCGTACTGACGGTTCAGTTAAATACAGCTATAAAAAAGATGACAATGCCTTTGAGCTTTTGGCCTATCACACTGACACCTTCCGTGATGCAGGAATGGAACGTAGTGGATCAAAACTGTACCAAACGGCGCCACGTAATTATAAAGTGACGGCAATCGAGCCACGGTATTCGCATGCGTACCAACTTGGGACTACTGAAAATGAAGTTTCTGTGGGCTATCGCTATCTACATGAAACTAGTGAAGAGGCGGTTAATCGTGCAAGCTATAACACGGTCACAGGCCCTACAAATGAATATGCTTGGACCAAAGCAGACGGGAAAACAGATGCACATGCATTGTTCATCGACAACCGCACAGATGTGGGTGCATGGTCTCTGATTCCTGGTGTTCGTTTTGAGAAAATCAAAACCACCGAAAATATGTACAAATTAAATAAAGATGCATCGGTACTCAACGGAGTACATGCTGAAAAATCCTATGATGCAGTATTACCAAGCTTTTCAGTCATGTATAAAGCCAATGATTTGTGGAATATTTTTGCAAACTACGGTAAATCTTTTGCACCACTACAATATAGCCAAATGGCTAATACCAATGCGTCAGGTGCCTATCTGACCATGCAAGGCTTGCAACCTGAAAAAGCCAATAATTATGAAATTGGTACACACTATTTAGACCCATATCTATCCCTAGAATTCACCCTGTTTTATATTGATTTTTCTGATGAATTAAAACGAGATGATGCAACTCAAACTTACTCAAATTTAGGTGCCACTGAACACAAAGGAGCCGAGTTCGGATTTAAATATAATCTCGGTGCAATCAGTGACGAACTCAGCGGTATTTCGCTATATGCCAATACCACTTACACCAAAGCAACCGCATCTGCTGGGGAAAACAAAGGACAAGATCTCGACTTTTATTCACAATTGGTCGGCAATGCTGGAATAGACTATAAAATTGATCAATGGACACTAAACACTAATTTCTACGGTCAATCTGGTCAAACCGCATCGGGCACCCATGATGCTACTGGACGCTATGGCAACATTCCTGGTTATGGTTTAGTGGGTATTCGGGCATCCTATGATTTTTCCAACACACAACTCAATGGTCTCAAAGTGGGCTTCGGTGTGAAGAACCTATTTGACCGTGAATACTACACTCGTTCAGCGGATCAAGTCGGTGGAATGTATGTAGGTGCGCCACAAACGTATTATCTACAAACCTCATTTGATTTCTAGACACTCAATTCTAGAAAAGCAAATATTCAGGCAGAGACACCTCTCATTCATCTTTGCAAAAGTGATGTCCTCGCCTGAAACAACTTTCCCTTTATTTCTAGACAGCACCGAAAGCTGAAATGGATACTCTGTCTGATAAATGTCAGCCCCTCGGCATAAGTTGCTCAGCTCAACCTACAACCTTCAAATCTAATAAAAGATACTAGGTGTTTAGTCCCAGATTTTAATGGTGCAATATTCTCAGATAAATGGAAGGAAGCACTATGGGACAAGTTCTACACAGCAGCGCCACAACGACACAGGCAGTGCGTCGAGCAATACAAAATAGTCAAGAGAGCTTAAGAACGCTAGCCAAGCGTTACGGCATCAATCAAAAGACCGTCGCAAAATGGAAGAAACGTACTTCAGTAGATGATCTTACAACCGGCCCAAAGAATGATATGTGCTGAATTAGCAGGAGACTTTCACTTGGGATATGCTAGGCAGCTAACCGATAAAAGTTCTCTGCTATTTGATTTGGCGTTTTAAAATCCAAACTCTTTTGAATTCTTCGCTGATTATAAAATAACACAATGTATTTTGTAATATCTGCTTTAGCTTCATCTCTGGTTTTATAGTTGCAATGATGCACTAATTCATTCTTGAGTATGCCCCAGAAACTTTCAATCGGTGCATTATCGTAACAGTCCCCACGTTTGCTCATTGAACCTTGAAAATCACATTTTTCCAGTATCTTTCGATATTCATGGCTGCAATATTGGCTGCCTCTGTCCGAATGAACAATTAAGCCTTTCGTTGGTTTTTGATTACGAATCGCCATAGTCAGTGCATTGCAAACAAGTTGTGCGGTCATACGCTCATTTAAGCTATAGCCAACCACTTGTTTCGTGTACAGGTCTTTTACTGCTGCCAAGTATAACCAACCTTCAGCAGTCCAAATGTATGTAATATCGCTTGACCATGCAAGATTGGGCTTAGTCATTGAAAACTGTTGCTCTAGTAAATTTGCGTAGATCGCTCGATTATGATCACTCTTCGTAGTTCTTTTGAAACGCTTATGACGCTTACAATACAGCTGGTTGAGCTTTTTTATTTGACGTACAGCATACGTACTGATTTTGATACCTTGCGCTTGTAAATGCTTAGTTAATCGAATATAGCCATAGCTTTGTTTAGTTTCCTCATGAGCTATTTTGACCAAAATTGTCTGTTGATTTCGCTGAACCAATCTTTTATTCATGCCTCGTTTTAGCCAATCATAAAATCGTGACACTGAAACGCGAAGTAATCTAGCCATAAAGCTAATCGGGAATAAATGTCTTTGCTGTTTCATATAGGCGTACCTTACTGACTTTCTTTCGCAAAGTACGCTGCTGCCTTTTTTAGAAATTCACGTTCCATTTCAGCTGTTTTGAGCTGTTGTTTGAGCTTTTTATTTTCTTCGAGTAAGGCATTTAGATCAGGTGAATATTGTTTAGTGCCTGCTAAGGTGCCAGTCTTTGCTTTATTATTCCAATTTGAAAGAGTTTGCATTGAAATGCCAAGTTGTCTGGCTGTTTCCGATACATTGCCTTGATTGGCTTCAATCAATTTTATTGCTTCAACTTTAAATTCTGCGGTGTAAGTCTTCTGTTTCTTGCTCATGGTAAACTCCTGATGAGTGTCTATAGTTTACCAAGTTAAAACCTCCTGTTTTCTCAGCACACATCAGTTCTTAGCCTATGTAATGAGAATTTAATATAATGGAGATTGTATTAAATTTCTTTAATTATCATAAAGATAATATTATTTTTTTTGAATTTCGTATAAGGTGTATTATGTTAATTTTAGGGAAATTTAAGAATCTCTATGCAATGGTTTATTCAATATTCTTTGATTTCTTATCTTTTAGGTTAATCAGAAATAGCCAATAACATAAGCCAGGAAATAGAGCCATAAAGATAGTCCATGTATCTGTATACATCTTCCACCACTCTTTCGAAATTTCTCCTGTGTGACTCCATCCAAAAAGAATAAAAAATGGAGTAGCAATAATTATAGAGGCAATACAGATAGTTAATAAATTAAGACTGTTATAACGATTTAAAAGAATTGAGAATATGAAGCTGAAAGGTACAGTCAAAATACAATAAGCCAAGTAGACAAGACCGTGCCCTACAAGAACCACTAAAATCGAGTATAGGCTGTATTCCTGATTCATTACGATAAACAGGACTGCTGTGAAAAAAAGTAGTGGTAAAGGAGAAAGTAAGAGAGCTTTTACTATTTTTTCATTTGAGTATTTCACTAATTTAATTCTCTTATCTACTCAATAAATAATAATACTATAACGATTTTATTGGAGGTTTTTTGATTCTATTTAACATAATGGCTGTTATACGAACTATCTATGTAATGCAAATTGCATTACAATATTTCCATGCATTCAACAAATGGGAAAAGTAATGGCTACTGTTAACTTCAGGGTCGATGAAGCCCTAAAAGAAAAATGATTTTCTGTCCTAAAAGAACAAGGTATTGCACCAACTGAATTCTTCACCAACATACTTGAGTATATTGCAACTACAGGAAAACTACCTGTTCAAAAAGCATTGCTCTCAGAAGAAGATGCTGAATTATTAGCGACTGTACGCAAGCGAATTAATGACCCTAAAGAAATGTTCGAGGAAATTACTTTAGATGACTTATAAGCTTTTACGTCATAAGGACTTCACAGCTGAATGGGAAAAACTTCCCAGTGCTATCAGAGATCAATTTAAGAAGAAACTCGCTAAGGTCATAGAGCAGCCACATATTCTCAAGAATATGCTCAGAGGTGATCTTGCAGGCTGCTATAAAATTAAATTATTAAAGGCTGGGGTCAGATTAGTTTATCAAGTCAAAGATGATCAAGTAGTCATCTTGCTCATCACCGTTGGGAAACGAGCTGACAGCATAGTTTATGACGAAGCGAAGAAACGTATTAAAGACTAAAAATGGGAGCTAGCTTGCTTCAAATTTCTGAAAAAGTCATCAATGATGCAGAAGAAATATGTAAAATCGAACATGGTGACTGAAGGCGTGGGTGGTGTGAAACTCCCTAATGGTTTTCAGTCACCTTTTTTTCAAGCTAATTTCTTATCCGTGATTCAGGTTATCTACTAAATCACAGACAAAAAAAACCTGCATTTTGGGGAAAATGCAGGTTGAAAACTTAAAAATTATTTCTGTGGAGAAATTAATTAATACCAATATACTTGGTTTAATATGCGATATAAATCACATTATATATCAAAATTTAGAGATATTGGACTGCCACCATTCTCCTAGATAAACTCTTTCTATTTCACTTTTAGCTGTGTATTGGCTATCAGGTAAATTACTTTATTGTCTTAGCAATATGTTGGGAAAAATTGATCTAAAGCCATCCATATAGCTTAACTAGAGCTATTCAATGCGGAGTTTGCTGAAGTATGAAATACTGCTCAAATTCATCAATCGGCATCGGTTTACCAAACAGATAGCCCTGGTAATGATAACAACCCTGTTTTTCTAATACGTCCCGTTGAGCTTCGGTTTCTACACCTTCAGCCAGCACAGAAATTCCCAAAGTTTTTGCCAAAACAATGATCATTTTGGTAATTTCAGCATCATTGGAACTCACCATAATATCCCGAACAAAACCTTGATCGATTTTTAATTGATCAATCGGAATCCGCTGTAAATAAGTTAAAGAAGAATATCCTGTACCAAAATCATCTAGAGAGAACACCACCCCGTAACGTTTAAGAACCGTCATTTTTTCAATAATGTCTTCTACCCGCATCACTAAGGCGCTTTCGGTGAGTTCAAGTTTTAGTAAGTGTGCTGGAGCTTGTGTACGTTCCAGAATTTCGAGCACGTCTTGAACAAACTCATCACGAGCAAATTGGCCAGCACTAACATTTACAGCCATGCTGAGGTGAGCAGTTTGCGGATACTTGGCCCAGTCACTCAATTGTTGGCAGGCACTTTCCAGTACCCACTGACCCAGAGTAATAATGAAACCATTTTCTTCTGCGATGGGGATAAAACGAGCAGGGGAAATCATTCCTTTAACTGGATGCAGCCAACGTAACAAGGCTTCTACTCCTGTCACCTGTTGTGCACCATTCACTTGTGGCTGGTAATACAGCACCAGCTGATTTTTTTCTAGGGATTGACGTAGTCCGGCATCAATCTCCGCACGTTCCTGAACCTGAGATTGAATCAAAGGGTCGAAAAAGCGATAGGTATTACGACCATAATTCTTTGTTTCAGACAGTGCCATGTCAGCACGTTTAACCGGATCCTGGACATTTTCATGCGCTTGTAGCCCCCACAGGCTGATTCCAATACTGGCAGAACTACGATATTCAGAGTCTGCAAAAAAGTAGGGTTGAGCAAGTGTCTGTAAAATACATTTTGCCGTCTTTTCTGCATATTGAATAGCCTCCATCTCAGAAGTACCAAGCTGCTCGAGCAGCACAACAAACTCATCACTACCCAGTCGGGCAACCATGTGATTCGCTTCAACACACTCTAACAGACGAGTTGCGACTTGCTGTAATAAGCGATCCCCAGTTTCATGACCTTCGGTATCGTTTAAAGCTTTAAAATTATCTAGATCAATATACAAAATCACACAGAGCTGTTTTTTATTTTCTGCATCTCTCATGCTTTGGTCAAGATGTTCCAAAAACAGGCTACGGTTTGGCAGTTTGGTCAGAGAGTCATAAAACGCTAGCAAGTGTACTTTTTCTTCTGCAGCTTTATAGGCAGAAATATCGGTAATGGAAGCTACATAATGCGTCGTTAGGCCATTTTCATCCCGTACACTGGCAATCAAGATATGCTGTGGATACAGTTCACCATTTTTGCGCTTATTCCAGATTTCACCCTGCCAGGATCCCGTGGTGCGAATATCGTTCCACATGCTGGAATAGAAGTTTTTGTCATGCAGGCCTGATTGCAGGATTTTAGGCGTGTGCCCAATCAACTCTTGTTCGCTATAACCCGTAATTTCTGTCAAAGCACAATTGGTACGTAAAATAACCAAATGAGGATCTGTAATCAACATCCCGACTTGAGAGTCAAATGCAGTTGCGGCAATACGCAGATTTTCTTCTGCTTTTTTACGTTCGGTAATATCACGTGCCGAGCAGAAGAACACCTCATCATCATCAAGATGCACCAGGACTGAACTGACTTCTACCGGATAACACTCACCTTGAGCATTTCGATAACAGGTTTCGAAACAAATGCCCCCAGGCGTAGAAATACCTCTATTGATTAGCTCTTGCAGCTCTGCCTTATTATAGCCGTTATCCCATTAACATAGGGTTTTGCCCAAGGCTGCCTGCGGAGTGCTGCCAATCATGCGAAAAAAGGAATCACTGCCTTGAAGAAGCTTGCCTTCGCGATCTAGAACATGAATACCATCTTGTGCATTACGTAACAGCATCCGACTACGACGATTGGTAAACATATTCGCCCGAATTTGCTGCCAAAGTAGCCATCCAGCAATCGTGGTCACTGCAATGAAGAGTAATCCTAGCAAAACGGCTTTAATAACATCTTCATACCATTGGGCCAGATAGTCTTCTTCAGCGAAGGCAACAACAACAAAAACAGGCATACTACTAATTTTGTGAACATGACCAATACGCGGGATATGATCTGTGGTTTGTCGGGTATAAATGGTGCCATGTGCGCCGGAGCGTACCAGTTGTGACAGCTCCGGTGGGCCGCCAACAAAGCCCACCTGACCATTCGGGGTTTTGAGCATGGGATTACGTGCAATAACTCGCATATCCAGGTCTTGTACCACTACTACTCCTTTGGGGCCTACATCCAGTTCTGCAATCAGATGATTAAAGTAACTGGCTGGCAGGGCAGCAACAATCATCCCTGCAAAAGCTCCATCAGGCTGATTGTAACGTCGTGCCAATAGATTAACCCAGCCTTGGCCATTTGGATCTCTGATCAGCTTGGTGACAAACAGCTGATCTGTATTTTTCTGTTGGGCCTCTTTAAAAAAACTATAACTCGCATAATTGGAAGCCTCTCCGCCAATGGCACTATCGCCAAATTTAACTCGACCGTTTACATCGGTGATGTGAATTCGTGCAACAATACTGATCCAATTTTCTTGTTTTTGAATTAAAATATTAGGGTCTGTTGACAATTGTTGCCTAAAAAAATAGCGAGATAGTAAAATCAAATCGCCAAACCCAATTTTACACTCGCTATGCCTCGTACAATGCTGAATGATCAACACTGGTCTAAGTTAACTACCATTTTCCGTCACTTTAATATTTATCTCAAATTAAATTTGAGGAATTTTATCGAAGCTATTCTATTTAGGATACGTACAGGTTGTCCTTGGAGAGATTTACCTCAGGAATTCGGTAAGCCAAACTCTATTTTCAAGAAATATAATCGCTGGTCTAAAAAAAATAAACTTATGAATATATTTAAGTTATTTAGTCAGCATGCTGATAAAGAATGGATTTTTATTGATGGTAGTCATGTTAGAGCACATCAACATTCAGCAGGAATTAAGAATCAAGATATTTCTAAAAGTATCGGTGGCAATAGTTCTAAAATACATTTAGCAATTGATTCAAATGGTAATCCAATTGAGTTTATTATTTCTGACGGAACTTCTCATGATATGAAAATTGCCCCAGATCTTGTATCAAAACTAGATTTAAGTGAATCAGAAATGCTGTGCGCTGATAAAGGTTACGATTCTAAAAGTCTTAGAAAGCAAATTCAAGACAGCAAAACAAAACCAAATATTCCTAGAAAATCAAATACAAAGTCTAGTAATGATCACATGGATTGGTATATGTATAAAATCAGACACTTAGTTGAGAATTCATTTTGTAGATTGAAACAATTTAGGGGGATTGCGACACGATATGACAAGCTAAAGCGTAATTATCAAAGTGCAGTTGCTTTAGCTTGTATATTTATATGGTTACCGTTATAGAGTGAATTATGAGCAGGAAATGTCAACACACCCTAATGTCTTTATCATTTATTTGTTTTTTATCACCTAATTCTTTTTCTATATAAGTTTGTAGAGCATGCAAAGACAAATCGATTTCTTTTGAGCTAAGGCTAACGCTTTTTTCAAGTAGTAAGGTTAAATTTTCTACACTAGCCTTAACTTGAGCTTCCTGGCGCTCACGTGAAGTATCTAAGGTATAGGCCAATAAGCTGATCATAAACATATTCATGATCACTACAGTAAGCACAAGAAGAATAAAAACTGATCTATTTTTGTGTAGCATATTTACTCTGTGAAATAGAGTGCTCTTTACGCTGCCAATGCAACTCCCAAATTTTAATCTTTTTATTAAATAATTAGACTAAAAATTATTCAAAATTTAACATAGAATACGACACAATAATATTTTTAAATTTTATTAAATCATTGAGTTAATTTTTGATTATTAATTTAGCATTGACTGAATATGCATCAGTTTTATAGAGATATTCCAACCTAGAATATCTTTTTTATTTAACATAAAATCTCTTATTCGAATTCTAGCCCTGCATAGGGCTAGATATAGCGATTAGACCCAATTCTCTAGCTTCAGACCATCAATCCGTTCAAATTCTTTTATATTGTTCGTTACTAATACAACATCCAATGCCAAAGCATGAGCAGCGATCAGCATATCTAAGCTGCCAATCGGTTTACCTGTGGATTGAAGATCTTGGCGTAATTTGGCGTAATGCCAAATTGCTTGTTCATCGTAAGGAAGAATCTCTAAAGGTGACAAAAACTTGTTTAACGCGTGTTTATTGCGTTCAGATCCAGACTTCTCTACACCGAAAGCCAGCTCAGATGCCGTGATACTCGAAATCGCAAGCTGGCCGAGTTGATATTGCTTAAAGCGCTCAAAAACGTGTTGAGGCTTATTGTTGATGACATAGATACAAATATTTGTGTCTAAGAGGTAAATCATCTGAACTCCTCACGGAACTGTTCGCCTTGATCAGCTCGCTCCAATTGGAATCCAACCTCAAACTCATTGATAGCTTCTAACATGACATCCCAAGGATTGTCGATGGGCATGAGTAATACACCACGCCCGAAGCTTTTGATGGCCACTTCCGTGCCATTAAAGCGAAAGGCTTTAGGCAAGCGAACAGCCTGACTGCGACCAGTTTGAAATACTTTCGCAATTTCCATAATTACCTCCCGAAACCAAAATGTATATCATTGATACATACCATAGCATTAAATCTTGTAGAGTCAAAGTGAAATTAAAATCATAAGGCAATAAAAAACCCCGACATCCTGTCGGGATTTTTTATTCTCTATTTTTTAGATTAAGCTTGTAAGTGTATATACAATGAGAATTAAAGTTTCTATTGGTCCTATTAAATAGCATTTTGCCACTTCTAGGTTCAATCCTAATCAAAATAGTGAGTAATTATGATCCCTTCTTATGAAAACTTTAAAGATTTTAAAGATGCTGGTGAAAAAATTTTAGAGTATTTACATAATCACTTAGGCTTTGCTTTATGGATGATTACTCGTACTGAAAGTAATGATTGGATAGTTTTGCAAGCTAAAGATCATGGATATGGAGTACAGGCAGGACAGGTCTTCAATTGGGCTGACTCATACTGCTCTAAGATGGTATTAGGTAAAGGGCCACGCATAGCACCTGATTCGAAAAAGATTCCACTGTATGTAGAAGCAGGCATCAACAAACTGGTCGATATAAACGCCTATATTGGGCAACCTTTATTAAATGAGGATGGTTCTCTTTTCGGCACATTATGTGCTATTGATCCATCAGTACAGCCTCAAAGCATAGAACAACATAGTGATCTATTAGAGCTATTAAGTTTATTACTTAGTCGAATTTTACAAAATGAACTTAAAATTAATGAACAAAAAAGAGTTAGTGAAAAGCTTGAAATGGATTCATTAACCGATCATTTAACGGGTGTTTTTAATCGTCGTGCTTGGGATACATTTTTGGATTTAGAGGAAGATCGATGTAAAACGTACGGACATCCAACCACATTGATTATGATAGATTTAAATGACTTAAAAGCTATAAACGATAAATTTGGTCATTCGGCTGGAGACCAGATGATCCAAAAAACGGCCCAAATCTTAAAGAAAAATGTACGCTCCAATGATTTAGTCGCGCGTTTAGGAGGAGATGAGTTTGGCATTCTAAATATTGAAACGACTTTAGAAAATACTCAGAAATTGGTGAATCGGCTTTTAAAGTCCTTACAAAATGCTGGAATTAATGCTGCTGTTGGTGTTGCGGCACGTGAACCAAGTAAAAATTTACGAATGGCAGTAATTGAAGCAGATGAAAAAATGTATCAGCATAAACGTCAAATTAAAGTCATCATTTGATGATTCCATAGAACAGGATGTTTGAGGATCTAAAACAATAATCGTAAGTCAGACACTTGGATTGTGAAGCTAGACAGGAGTCTTGCTTGAGCAGTAAGCTCATTTGAAGTTTTTCTAAAATTAACATAATGGTTGTTATACGAAGTCGACTTGTAATGCAATTTGCATTACACTGTTCCTAGTACATTAAATAACTGGGAGATATGATGGCTACTGTTAACTTCAGGGTCGATGAAGCCCTTAAAGAAAAATCCTATTCCATCCTTAAAGAACAAGGTATTGCACCTACAGATTTCTTTACTAGTATTCTTGAGTATGTTGCTACGACTGGGAAACTACCTGTCAAAAAAGCTTTGCTTTCAGAAGAAGATGAAGAACTATTAGCTCTTGTCCGTAAGCGCATTAATGACCCTAAAGAGATGTTTGATGAAGTCACATTAGATGACTTATAAGCTTTTACGTCACAAAGACTTTACAGCAGAATGGGAAAAACTCCCTGTTGCTATACGAGATCAATTTAAGAAGAAACTAGCCAAAGTCATAGAGCATCCACATATTCCAAAGAATATGCTTAGAGGGGATCTTGCAGGTTGCTATAAAATTAAATTATTAAAAGCTGGTGTCAGACTTGTCTATCAAGTTAAAGATGATCAGGTAGTTATCTTGCTCATCACAGTCGGGAAACGAGCTGATAGCATAGTTTATGGCGAAGCGAAGAAACGCATTAAAGACTAAAAATGGGAGCTATAAGCTCCCATTTTTGTGTTATTCCCAAGTAGAAATGTCCTACCTAATAACCAAATAGAAATGTCCTATATGGACATTTCCAAGTCAAGCACAGGATTTAGATTTCGTTCTTGAATTGCTGTTTTCTGTGCACGTCTGCTTGGCATCTTTTGAGAACGATTACGTTTGTTTTGCTGTTCTAATTCTTCATGCTGTTGCTGGATATGAGCCAAGACTGAATCCAAACGTTTATTCTCGACGATCTCTCGCTGATTCAGCTGACTTAATTTATCAAAGATGCTGTAATTGATCTTTCTACCTTGATGCATGATAGCTACAGTACCATCCGGATATTCTAGAAACTCAAAATACTTACCGATCAACCTTTGATTTTCTTCGGTGTTTTCCAGGAGATATACGCATTTATCATAAGTAATCGTCAGGCTATTCGTGACTCTGCGGGGTTCACGCCAAGTAAAAATATCATCTAACTCTTCAGCTGTTTCCGTGATAGGCCGATGTAGATTCTTAGGATTAAAAGCCATCTTGGCGAACTTCTGATTGAACTGCTCAATGAAGCAGGGTAGCCAGGCATTAGCTGGCTCAATCGAACAGATGCCTTCCAGGCGCATCTCCTTGATCAGACGATCCTGAAGGGTTCTGTTAGCACGTTCCACACGGCCTTTGGCCTGCGGTGAATTGGCGAAGATGATATCGATATTCAGGGTGCTGAGTACACGTCCAAACTGGGTAATCTTTGTGTCTTTCTTGCTGCTCTGATTCACTCTAAAGACTGAATGTTTGTCGCTGTAAAACGCTAAAGGCTTACCGTGCTGTTCGACATATAAACGTGTTGAAATCATATAATCAAAGGTTGATTCTTACTCACAGAAGCGTAAATGCTGCAATTTTCCTGTAGCATCATCGATAAACACCAGCAGACAGCATTTAGCAGCGCGTCCTCCGAACCAGTCATGGTGTGAGCCATCAATTTGGATCAGTTCACCAAAGCAATCCCGGTTGTAACGAGGCTGATACGGGCGCTTCAGGCGCTTGGATCGAGGAATCCATAAGTCAGCTGCAATCATCCAAGAACGCAGGGTTTCTACTGAAAGATCGAATCCATGTACGGTGGTGAGCTTTTCATGCGCTAAAGTGGGTCCGAAACCATGGAGTTGGTCAGAAACAATATTGAGGCATTTGAGTCTGAGTTCTTCAGGAAGTTTGGAATTGCTGATTTGGCCACGGCCGGCATGGGCTAATGCAGCAGGACCTTGAGCTTTGTATCCTTGAATTAGGCGCCGGATCTGACGTTCTGATAGTTGTAAGAGCTGGGAGGCTTTGGATTGCGTTATGCGTCGATCACAGACTTCTTGCAAAACAGACAATCGTTTAAGTTCTTTATCCGACATAGTGATCAGCATCTATATTTTATATCCAGTCCATGGTGATAAAAACCATCATAAACCAGACATTTTTATTGGTGAGAATATAGACACTTTAAATGGGTTCTAACACTTAAATTTCGTATAATCTTGATTATGTTAAATCCGATACACCGAACAATAACTTCTAATTCCTGTTGTTTTGAATGCCATTATCAAATAATTTTTTAAGATTGATCCGATCCATCAAATGCCGGCACTAAACAACTAATTTTATTGGGCTTTGTTGCACAAACCTATCTGTAAAGGCTTTTTCAGCGATATAATTTTCAAATGAAGAAGCCTACACACAAAATCTATCGCACAACCAATTGGCCCGCATATAACCGAGCACTCATGAGTCGCGGAAATATTGCCATTTGGTTTGATCCTGCTACGCAATGGTATGCGCCATCAAAAGGCAAACAAGGGCGAAATCAAACCTACTCCGACGCAGCCATCCAATGCTGCTTAATGATTAAATCCTTATTCCGTCTGTCTTTACGTATGGTCACTGGCTTTGTGCAAAGTCTGATTAAACTTTGCGGATTAAATTGGATAGCTCCAGATTACACCACGCTTTGTAGAAGACAAAAGCATATTGATATTGTAATCAGCTACCAAAAAAGTAGCGATGGGCTGCATCTACTCATGGACTCTACAGGCATGAAGTTTCTAGGTGAGGGCGAATGGAAACGCAAGAAACATGGATCTGAATATCGTCGCCAATGGCGTAAACTTCATATTGGTATAGATGCCAAACCCTACAAATACGAGCAGTTCAGCTTACAACCAATAATGTCAGTGATTCACAGGTGCTTGGTGATTTACTTGATCAGATTCCACAAGATGAGCGGATTGACTCTGTTTATACCGATGGAGCTTATGACACCAAGCAATGCCGTGAGGTCATTGCAGATCGGCAAGCGCATGCGGTGATTCCACCTAGAAAAAAATGCGAAACCTTGGAAAGATACAAAGAGCAGCTCGCTAGATCGAAATGAATTACTTCGAACAGTTAATCTTGGAAGCAGTGCTTCTCAGGCAGGACACTATGGAAAAAATCAGGCTATCATCGGTGAAGTTTGGTTGAAACTAAGATGCACTGCATTAAATTATTAGGAGATAAACTCAGAGCAAGGCGTTTTGATAGCCAAGTCAATGAGATTCATGCACGTGTAGCAGTCCTCAACAGATTTACGGAATTAGGTCGACCACTTACCCAAATTACGCCTTAAATTTAGCTCAATTAGGGGCGCTTTGCATTTCAAATCTTTGTGCAACAAAGCTGTTTGAATAAAAACTTATCTATGTACCTTCAATTTTAAGCATGGTTTGATCCTATCTTTTCAAATAAATGGCCATGCAATACTCAGTAAAAATAATAGCCCTAATACGGCGCAACTCATTTGCCAAAAACGTAAAGGATCTCGTTCAATGATTGCTGGTGGTTTAGAGTTTAATAATTCTTTGGAAGGATGCATTAGATTATGAATGAGTTCAGACAAGGCCTCAAAACGATGTATCGGTTCAATACTCAGCGCTTGGCCTAAAATTTTATCTAACCATATAGGTAAATCTGGCCGATATTTCCTGATGGAATGATATTGAACTTTTTTCATCTGCTTTAAACTGTTACAGCGAGCTAAATCTGTCCCATAAGGTAATTGTTTGGTGAATAAATAATAGGCCATTACCGCCAAAGAAAATTGGTCTGAATGTACAGATGACGAATGATCAATAAAATACTCCGGTGCCATAAATGCCAAGGTTCCGAGTGCTCGATTCGCATTTTTAGGATTAATTTCGACCAGGCCTCTTACTGCCGTTGAACCATAATCAATCAGTTTAATTTTCATGGCATTTTCTGCATTTATAACCATGATGTTTTTTGGTCGTATATCCTGATGTAGCATTTCCAGCCGGTGCATTGCATTTAAAGCCAAGGCTGTTTGTTGCAAAATTGGTAAAATTTCATCCAGATTTAAAGGCTTTTCTTGGCGATGCAGCCATTGAGCCAAGGTTTCACCCTGTAAATATTCATAACATTGGAATAAATATTTTTTCTCAGTGTTATGTGGATAACACTGCATCAGGTTGTCATGTTTCAGACGTTTCGATACCCAATCTTCGAGTTGAAACTGCTCTACGGCATTTTTATCTTGCTGTAAATCTACCCCCAAAGTTTTTATAACCAAGGGCTGCTGCTGAGTATCGTGTGCCAAATACAGGCAACTGCGATGATTTTGGTGCAAAATTTTATCAATCACATAGCCTTCAAACACTTCACCTTTACTGAGCTGTTGTGGAAATACATAATCCTGCTGAATATGAAACTGATTCAGTTCAGGCAGCTGTTCTACATGGATCACCTGGAGACTTAAGTTATCATCACTGCCCTGTTCTAAAGCTTTTTCAACGAATGCTTTGGCAAGTTGATTTAAATCTGCATCTACTAAAATTAAATCTAATAATTGTTGATCTGTGACAAATTCATAGACCCCATCCGTCATCAGTAAAAAAATATCTTTTTCTTTGAGCTCAATATTTCGATAATCAATTTCAATACGATAGTCGGCACCTAAGGCTCGGCTAAGATAATGCTCTCTTGAAGACAACCAGACACGATGATCATGGGTCAGTAATTCAATTTCATGATCGCGAATGCGGTAAATACGACTATCACCAACATGAAAAACATGGGCTTGTTGCTGTTTTAAAATCAGTGCAGATAAGGTACAGACATAACCTCGGTCTTTATCAAAACGTCCTTGACTTTGTTGAGTCTGTGCATAAAGCCATGAATTGGTCGCGCGGATCACCCGTTCTGCTGAAGTCTGTGTACTCCAGGCATCTGAAGTAGAATAATAGTCAGATAAAAAACTGCCAACGGCGGTTTCTGCTGCAAGATGACTGACATTACTGCTACCGATTCCATCCGCTATAACACAGGCAATACCTTTCTGTTTCAGCACATGTCCTTCGGGCAGATATACTCCATGGAAATCCTGGTTCTGTTGTTTAATTCCGGCAGTAGAATATTGCCCAATACTTACTTTTAATGTTTTTTTCATGCTGAAAGCTCAAAAAGGGATCTATATGATCCCTTTATAAAATGGTGAATATTAAAATTCTTTTTTAACACCAGTACGGACATGGGTTGTATAAAGTGCCAGACCTGTTAATGCCAAACCACCCACCAGATTACCTAAAGCAACCGGCAGTTCATTCCATAGGAAGTAGTCAGCAATCGAGAAGTCACCGCCCATCATCATGGCAAATGGGAACAGGAACATGTTAACGACAGAGTGCTCAAAGCCCATGGCAAAGAACAGCATAATTGGCATCCACATGGCAATGAATTTGCCACTCACCGTAGTAGACATCATCGCGCCAATGACACCTAATGACACCATCCAGTTACACAGCATGCCACGGATAAAAATAGTCATCCAGCCGGCGAATCCGTATTCGGCATAACCTAATGTCCGCTCCTCGCCAATATGCGCAATTTTCACGCCGACAGGGTTTGGATCCGCTGCAAAACCCATGGTATAAACCGCTGCCATGAGCACTGCAACGACTAAACAGCCTGTAAAGTTCCCTACAAACACCAAGCCCCAGTTTTTTAGAATACGTCCCCATGTCACCCCTGGGCGTTTATCTAGCCATGCCAGCGGCGTAAGTACAAATACCCCAGTTAACAGGTCATAGCCCAATAAATACAACATACAAAAACCAACTGGAAACAGGAGCGCACCAATTAGTGCTGATCCTGTTTGCACGGCTATGGTAATGGCAAATACTGCTGCCAGTGCCAAAATCGCACCTGCCGTAAAGGCACGAATCAATACATCACGGGTTGCCATATGTAATTTGGATTCACCCGCATCTACCACTTTTTTTGCAAACTCTGCAGGAGCAAGATATGCCATGTCATCGTCCTCATTTTTAATATCTGGACCTGTTTTTAAACAAAAAGACGCCTAAGGTCTTTGAAACCTTAGGCGTCGTTGCCTTAAATATCAGAACAGGTAATTTTGTTATGGCGCCATTGCCATGCTTGTTATAAATAAAGCAAAAGCTGTGCCATAAATTATTTAAAAATCATTCAATTTTTTACGCTCTATTTAAAGCTAATTTCGTCCTCTAGTTGGCATGAGAACTGCATTAATGAAAATTCACATAAATGTATTTCAAAAATAATCTGGAGATTTTTATGATTACCCATCGTCAACAAGTAACTGACATGATCATTTCAGCGAAAGTTTTAAAGTCAATTAAATGGGCAGATGTCGCCAAAGAAATTGGTCTTTCTAAAGAATGGGTAACGGCTGCCTGCCTGGGACAAATGGCATTTAATAAACAGCAGGCAGAGAAAATTGGTCAGATTTTTGACCTTAGTGATGAGGCAGTAGCATGGCTGCAAATTGTACCTTACAAAGGCTCTTTACCAACCAGTGTGCCTACGGACCCTTTAATTTACCGCTGGTATGAAGTTGTAAATGTATATGGTTCGACTATTAAAGAGCTGATCCATGAAGAATTCGGTGATGGCATTATGAGCGCAATCGACTTCAGCATGGATATTCAGCGTGAGGAAAACCCGAACGGTGACCGGGTAAATGTCGTATTGTCTGGCAAGTTTTTACCTTATAAAACCTATTAATTAATCGTTTGATAAAGCCATCATATTGATGGCTTTTCATTTCTTCGTAAGGAGATCTTTTATATCACCGTCTTTATCCTTATTTAATTTTGACTATACACAGCTTCTGGGTATAAGAGGAACCGACATCAATATAGTGACAGTTATCAATCTGGGTATGTTTTTTCACAATGGTATGCCCTAAATAGGTTTTGAACTGAACCGTACCGGGTTTGTCGGAGACTTTTTTATTTAAGTTAGGCCACCTGACCTAACGGGTTAATCTTATCATAGTACATTGCTTCAAACTCAAAAGGCGATACATAACCCAGTGCACTGTGTACACGCTTTTTATTGAACCAATCTACCCAGTTTAGTGTCGCAAGTTGTACATCTGCTAAACCTTGCCAATCTGCTTTTAAATATTCAATCACCTCTGTTTTGTATAAGCCATTCACCGTTTCAGCCAGAGCATTATCGTATGAATCACCAGTCGTACCGACTGATGCTCGTAAATTTGCAGCTTCTAAACGATTGGTATAGCGAATAGAAAGATATTGAACACCTCTATCGGAATGATGAATCACATTCTTTGGCATGCCTCGATCGTGCAATGCTTGCTCAAGTGCATCGAGTACCATATCTGTATTCATCCGTGTAGATACTTTCCATCCAACAATTGCTCGTGAGAACACATCAATAATAAAGGCGGTATAGACCCAGCCTGAATTTGTTTGAATATAGGTAAAGTCAGCAACCCACAAGTGATTAGGCTGATCAGCTCTAAAATTCCGTTTCACCAAGTCAGGTGCTCGTTTTTGGTCATCTCGGCTACGGGTGGTTTGTTTGTTCTTACCTCGCCAAACACCTTGTATACCTAGATTTTTCATTAATCGAGCAACAGTACAGCGTGCAATAATATAGCCTTCACGTTTCAGTTTTTGCCAGACTTTACGTACACCATATCGACCTGAACTTTCCTTCCAAATTCGTTTAATCTCCTCAGCATGATGCAAGTCATGTAAATCTCGCTTTGCTCGATGTTCCCTTGCGAAGCAATGCTTCTCATCGCAGAGATCTAGAGTCCGGTAATAGGTTGAAGCTGCGATCGGTAAAATCCTACAAATCGCATCAACACCATATAAGTCTTTATTGTTATGGATGAAATCCACCATTATTTGTGTGGGCGGTCGAGCTCCGCCTGGGCGAAAAAAGCGGCTGCTTTACGTAGAATTTCATTGGCACGCTTTAATTCTTTAATTTCACGTTCCATTTGCTTCATTTTTTCTTGATCAGATATCTGTTGTACTTTAATAGGATTTTGCTGATCTAAATGCTTTTGATGCCAGGCACGAAGTGTTTCAGGAGTACAACCAATCTTAGGCGCAATTGCTGTGATTGCAGCCCAATTCGATGGATAATCTTTTTCAGATTCAATCAATAATTGAACCGCTCTTTCTCTGATTTCATGGGTATATTTTAATTTTGTCATCGGGATAGTCTCTCAGAATATTGACTCTCCGACAAACCCGGTACGGTTCAGAAAAAAAAGATTATTTCGCTAATACAAACGGATTTAAGTAACAGTGAAGATATTATTAGTTGGGTTAGAAATGCTCTGAGGTATTTTCATCAGCTCTCGTACGTTGATGCTTTAAAGATAAAAACTGAAATGATTGCGGAAGTAGATGATGGTTTTACTGTGGTGTTCAATGAGCAGTCTTATTGGTTGCCCAAGATAAATAAATTATTAAATTAAGCTATTGGGTTATAGTTATGTTACCTATTGCAGATTTCCATCTTCTTTCGTAAAGGGCATTTTTGTAGAGTCCAAGATATATCTAGCCATTTTGAAGCTTATTAACGAAAAATGAAGGCTATATGACTGTAAAATACAGGATTATGTACGGGCTATTAATTTTTGACCCTGTCTCCATACCATTCATATGTGCAATATTTATTCGACTTTTTTCTTGAGAGTGGGGCATCTGCATGGATTATATTTTTTGTGAAGACATTAAAATTATTAAGGAAATGGCAATTATAAGATGAAAGGAATAGTACGCTAAACTACTATTCCTTTCATTAAATTATTTTAAAAAACTAATTCGATGCCTGCACCATATTTCCAGCCTTTTTCAGAATCCGTAGCCTCTTGCATAGAAGTGGCTTTCTGTCCTTTTTCATATTGGTAAGCAACGTCAATAAAAGGTTTAATTCGCTTAGTAATTTCATATCGGGTTTTGATCCCCGTTTTTAGTTCTGATAAACCTGATTTTGCAGCATAGTCAGAATCATCACTAAATACTACATCTGCTTCGATGTAAGGTTGAGTAATAAGTTTTTGAGTTAAAATTAAATCACGTTCGAATTCAAAACTTGTTCCCCAAAAGTTATTCTCTCCTCCATAAAGATATGCTTGTGTCTCAAAGAAATAAGGGGCTAATCCTAATATACCGATAACACCATCAATCCGATTGTTGTTTGGGCTGTTTTTATCTTCACTATATCGAACACCTGTTTGCACATCCCAAAATGGGGCTACATTACGACTATAGAGTGCAGATATATCATAATTAATATCACTGCTTTCTGGCTTTGCTAGATTCGCTTCGATAAATATACGATTTTCATCTGTCCCAATCAAAGTTTCAAACTTCGTTCCTAGTGTACCCTTACCATCTTCATCAACTATCCATGCATTTTCAAGTTTTGTTGCTTGATAAATTTGTCCGCCATGTTCTTTAAGATGATCATCATGAGATGGGGCTGATCTCTTTCTTGCGGTCAGAATAATATTATCTCCCCCATTTGCATTTTCCATTGAATAATATTCTGGATACAATTCTTGGGGGCTATATCTTAAGCCACCAGACTCCTGTAATAAGACTCTCATACCATTTGTAATATTACTTTCTTGTTCCGAAGTGCTGCTATTAGCAAAAGTTAAGTTTGATATACTTATTAATGCAATTGATAAGACTGTTTTTGAGAAGAAATTCTTAGTGATTTGCATGTGGATTTACTCCCTTCTCACTTATTGGGGGCTGAGCAACAATATTTTTTGAAACACTATCTTTGTCTACTTGGGCCACAATTAGTTTATTCATCATTCCTGCGCTCATATGGTAAAGCAGGTGGCAATGAATAGCCCACTCACCTAATTCATCGGCTGTAAGCAGAGTAGTTATAGTTTTCCCTGGTGGAACAATTACAGTATGTTTATTTGGTATATTGCTTGGATCTTGACCATTTTCAAGCTGCATGAACATACCATGTAAGTGCATTGGGTGAGCCATCATACTGTCATTTATAAATTTCAATCTAATCCGTTCACCATATTTAACTTCTAATGGCTCCGTTTCATTGAATTTTTTACCATTGATTGTCCAGATATAACGCTCCATATTTCCGCCAAGTCGTACTTCAATTTCGCGTTCTGGAGCACGAGTATCTTGTTGTTGGTCAAGAGCTTGAAGATCACTATATTGCAAAGCTTTTTTACCTACAGGGGTTGAAGCATTTGCCCATCCAAATACAGTATCGTCATTTGTATTTGATGAGTTTTTAGGAGCGGTATTCATTGACATATCATGATTCATATCTTTCATAGAAGACATGTCATGCTTCATATCTTTCATAGAAGACATATCATGATTCATATCTTTCATAGATGACATGTCATGGCTCATCCCCATATCTTCCATAGTTAATAAAGCACGAGGGCGAGATTTAGGCATCTCAATTTGTTTGACTGCTGGGCTGCTTTCTTCATGTAATGTTCCCACTGAAAAACCGGTACGATCAATAGATTCAGCTTCAATTTGGTAATGTGCTTGTTTTGGTTCCACAATTACGTCATAAGTTTCAGCAGTACCAATACGGAACTCATCTACAGGAACGGGCTTTACAGGTTGACCATCAGCACTGACTACAGTCATTTTTAGGTTTGGAATGCGTACATCAAAGAATGACATAGCGGAAGCATTAATAAAACGAAGGCGAACTTTTTCACCAGCTTTGAAGTTACCCGTCCAATTTTGCTGAGGTGTCTTGCCATTCATTAAAAATGTATAACCAGTCACATCGGACATATCTGTTTTCAGCATTCGCATCTGATTCCACATAGAACGGTCTTGCCAAGTCGCTTTTAGCCCATCACGTTTAACTTGTTTTAATACATCGAATACTGTTTCGCGGCGGTTCTGATAGTAGTCTGCTTCTTTTTTAATATTTTTCATAATTTGATCACTTGTCGAATTATGAAAATCAGAAAGCAAAACAACGTAATCTTTATCGGTTTTTTCAGCAGCTGTTAGTGGAGTTTTATCTTTAGGATAAATAACAAAAGCACCATATAAACCGTCTTGTTCTTGTCCTTTACTATGTGAATGATACCAATAAGTACCATTTTGGCGGACTTTAAACTTATATTCATAAGTTTTATTAGGGGCAATGCCATTAAATTTGTTAAATCCAGGTACACCATCCATAATTCCAGGTAATAATAAGCCATGCCAATGGATTGAAGAGTCCTGATTTTTTAACTTATTGTGAACACGGATAACGGCCTCATCACCTTCTTCAAATTCAAGAAGTGGTGCAACGAATTTACCATTTACAGTAATTCTCTCAACTGGTTTTCCTGTGATATTTACAGTTTGTTCAGCGATTGTTAAATCATATTCTTTAACTGCCGCCATTACCCAAGTTGATGAAAATAAACCAACTCCGATTAAGAGTATATGACTTAACTTTTTTGACATTCTATCTCACCTTTAGAAAGGTCAAGATTGAAGTAATAAAGCAAATATTTAGTATAAACTTTAATACTTCTTTCTCGCTATTTATAAAATTATTTATTGCTACTAGGCATATTCATCTTTGAATGATCCATTTTAGAATGGTCCATATTCATCATAGAATGATCCATTTTTGACATGTCAGATGAGTTAGGAGACTGATGTTGACTATGATCTTGCTGAGTCTTGTCATCTTTTTCCATTTTACAAGGTTTTGTACAAGGTTCCTGTGCTTTTACCGTTTTAGTGGCACTTGAGGTTGATACATCTTTTGCCCAAGATTGAGTACCAGCAATTAAAGTTCCAGCACACATTAAAATTGTTAGACTACGACGCACTACAGTTTTCATAAGTTTCTCTAAAAGTTAATTTCTTGCTACTACAATAAAGTGAAGCACTGAACATCTAAGTGACTTGAAAATGACATTTTTGTAATCTATCTCGATCAGATGTTTTATAACGTTATTATAGTTTTAATGAATGACTTAGGATTCGGAAATGAGAATACTATTAGTTGAAGATGAACAAAAAACTGGTGATTATCTCAAGCAAGGTTTATCCGAAGCTGGCTATATTACGGACTGGGTTACAGATGGGTTAACGGGTAAACATCAAGCTCTTTCTGAAGAGTATGACTTAATTATTTTAGACGTGATGTTACCTGGACTAAATGGTTGGAATATTATCAATGATATTCGTAGCAGCGGTAAAACAATGCCCATTCTTTTTCTTACCGCCCGAGATCAAATCGAAGATCGAGTAAAAGGATTAGAGCTAGGCGCTGATGATTATTTAGTTAAGCCTTTTGCTTTTGCAGAGCTTCTAGCTCGAATAAAAACGCTCCTTAGACGAGGGCAACAAAGAGAAGATAATAATATTATTAAGATTGCTGATTTAGAACTTGATTTGAGAAAACGTCGGGTAACACGAGCAGGTCAACGCATTGATTTAACGGCTAAAGAATTTGCTCTTATGGAGCTTTTTATGCGTAGAAGAGGTGAAATTCTACCAAGAGCACTTATTGCATCTCAAATTTGGGATATGAACTTTGATAGTGATACAAATGTAGTTGAAGTCGCTATTAAACGATTAAGAAATAAAGTAGATAGTAATTTTACCCCTAAGTTAATTCAAAATATTAGAGGAATGGGGTATGTACTAGAGGTAGAGGATGAATAATAACTTATTCAAAGCGATCAGTTTTCGGATCGGTATTATTTTCTCATTATCTACTATTTTCATTCTAATTATTATGGGCTTATTCATAAATAAATTAGTAATACATCATTTTGAGACTCAAGACCGTACCCAATTAGAAGGTAAAATCCAGCTGATTCAGAATCTTATCCAACAGAATCCTAAAAACTCTCCAGAACTTAATCTATATTTGAGAGACGCTTTAGTTGGACACCATGATCTTATGGTTCAAATAGAACGACCGACAGGTAAAGTTTTATTTAGTTCAGCACCTTCAACAATTAATACTCAATACTTAACCAAGTCTGCAAATAACTCTTGGATTAAATGGAAAATTCAGGATAAGACTTATCGTGGCATCATCTACAACACGGAGATGAATAAAAATAATGTAATACAATCTGTACGAATTATTGTGGGGATCGATACCTCAGAACATCTACATTTTTTAAATGATTTTAAGCGCCAACTTTTTTACATTGGTTTAGCTGGAACGATTTGTTTAATGTTTTTAGGCTGGTTTGCAACATGGAGAGGTTTAAGACCCGTGCAAAAAATGGCTCAGGTCGCAGAAGGCATTTCTGCCCAACATCTTTCAGAACGTTTAGAAGTTGAGCACACACCAACAGAACTAAAATCATTAGCAATCGCCTTCAATGATATGCTGGACAGACTAGAATCAGCTTTAGAAAAACTTTCCGATTTTTCATCTGATTTAGCACATGAAATTAGAACACCGATTAATAACTTAATGACTCAAACTCAAGTATGTCTTGCACGTAACCGAGATATTAATATCTATCAAGAAGTACTATTTTCTAATTTAGAAGAATTTGAACGTTTGGCTCGAATGGTGTCCGATATGCTTTTCTTAGCAAAAGCAGAACATGGCTTAAATTTACAGAACTTACAGGATATTGACCTGGTTAAAGAAGTTACAGCTTTATTTGATTTCTATGATGCGCTAGCTGCCGAAAAAAATATGATACTTCAACAAACAGGATCTGGAAATGTAAAAGGTGATCCTGCTATGTTACGTCGCGCACTCAGCAATCTATTATCTAATGCAGTTAAATATGGAAACAAGAATTCTACAATACGCATAAAAATTCAACAGAATTTAGATAACACAATGTTTTCAATTGAAAATGAAGGTCCTGAGATTTCTCCTGAACAACTATCCAGATTATTTGATCGATTTTATCGAACAGATGCATCTAGACAAAGGATAGAGGAAGGAACGGGATTGGGATTAGCCATAACCAAATCTATTCTTGATATGCTTGGAGCAACTATTCAAGCAGAATCAAAAAATGGTCGAATAATATTTACTATTATTTTTC
This sequence comes from Acinetobacter sp. 231_lipA, assembly GCF_058243005.1. Lineage (NCBI taxonomy): Bacteria > Pseudomonadati > Pseudomonadota > Gammaproteobacteria > Moraxellales > Moraxellaceae > Acinetobacter > Acinetobacter sp. 231_lipA. The sequence continues at coordinate 80,336 of NZ_JBZAYU010000002.1, forward strand.
AAAGGTAAGTTTAAACTAAAGTGATGATTCTAATGGATTAGATTCATCACTTTGAGTGTGCCTAACTAACTAGATAGATTTAGGTAAATCGAAAAATTTAGCTAAACACTACCCCAAAGTAAATCAAATCCTCGCACTATCGTATCTATATAATATTTAAATCATAGACTTTTACGTCGTAAACGAAGAGCATTTGTAATCACTGAAGCGGAACTAAAACTCATTGCTACAGCAGCGATCATTGGTGATAACAACCAACCAGTAAATGGATATAATATGCCAGCAGCGATCGGAATACCTAAAGCATTGTAAAGGAAAGCGAACATGAGGTTTTGTTTCATATTGCTAACTGTGGCTTCTGACAATGAACGAGCAATAGCAATTCCTCGTAAATCGCCTTTAACCAGAGTCACTTGAGCGCTATTCATAGCCACATCAGTGCCTGTACCCATTGCAATCCCTACATTAGCCATGGCTAAAGCTGGAGCATCATTGATACCGTCACCTGCCATTGCAACGATATAACCCTGTTGCTGTAATTGATTCACTAACTTCAATTTATCTGCGGGTTTGACTTCACCATGCACTTCATCAATTCCTAAACGAGCACCTACAGCGCGTGCAGTAGTTAGACCATCTCCCGTTGCCATAATAATACGTAAACCAGCTCGTTTAAGTTCTGAGATTGCTTCATACGTACTGACCTTGATTGGATCGGATACTGCTAATAATCCAGATAAGACACCATCAACGGCAAGATACATTACACTTGCACCTTCAGTACGTAATTGTTCAGCTTGAGGGATGAGTGATTGAACAGATATATCCAACTGCTCCATTAGAGCAGTGTTGCCTAAAGATAATTGATGGCCTGAAACCACACCCTGAACTCCAATTCCTGAACCGGATTCGAAATTTTCAGGTTGTTCCAATATTAAACCTTGTTCACGTGATGCACGAACAATAGCATCAGCTAATGGGTGTTCACTACCTTGGTCAAGACTAGCTGCTAAGCGCAAGACTTCAGATTTTTCCATGCCTGATAACGCCACTACTCGGTCAAATACAGGCCGACCCTCAGTTAAAGTACCAGTCTTATCAATGATTAATGTATCAATCTTATGAAAATTTTCAATTGCAGCTGCATCTCTAAATAATACCCCTTGGGTGGCTCCACGTCCTGTAGCAACCATAATAGACATTGGTGTCGCCAAGCCAAGTGCACAAGGGCAAGCAATAATAAGTACGGCTACTGCATTGATTAGGGCATAGACCCAACTTGGTTCTGGACCAAATATTCCCCAGACAAAGAAAGTCATTAACGCAATAAGCACTACGGCTATCACAAACCAACTAGCAACATGGTCAGCCATACGTTGCATAGGAGCTTTAGATCTTTGAGCTTGGGCCACCATTTGAACAATTTGCGACAACATCATAGAAGAGCCGATTCTCTCTGAACGCATGATCAATGAACCGTTAGTATTAAGAGTTGCACCGATGACTTTATCACCAAGGCGTTTAGTTACTGGTACTGGCTCACCTGTCAACATAGATTCATCAACTGCACTACTCCCCTCAGTAACGATTCCGTCTACTGGTACTTTTTCACCTGGACGAATACGCAGTAAATCTCCTACATGGACATTAATAATTTCAATATCTTCTTCTGAGCCATCCGCCTGAATTCGTCTAGCTGTCTTTGGTGCTAGACCGAGAAGTGATTTAATGGCAGCTGAAGTTTGTGAACGAGCTTTTAACTCCATTACTTGACCGAGAAGCGTTAGGGAAATAATGACAACCGCAGCTTCAAAATAAACAGCGACACGTCCCATAGAAACAAATGAATTCGGGAAAATTTCTGGTGTAACAGTAGCGACAACGCTATAAATAAAAGCAGCCCCTGTACCAAGACTGATCAGCGTCCACATATTAGGACTGTGATTTATAACAGATTGCCAGCCTCGTAAAAAAAATGGCCAGCCAGCCCAGAGCACTACTGGAATAGATAACACTAATTCGATCCAGCTCTGAACAGTCATATCAAATAGATTAAGTTGATGACCAAACATCGCTAAAAAAGTTACGATAATAGTGAGTGGTAGTGTCCACCAAAATCTTCGCTTGAAATCACGTAATTCAGGATTATCTTCCTCTTCTAGCTCTGGAAGTAGGGGTTCTAAAGCCATCCCACACTTTGGACAGTTTCCTGGATGGTCCTGTCTGATTTCTGGATGCATCGGGCACGTATAGAGGGTTCCATTATCTATATTTTTTTGATTAATAGGAACTAGAGAGCTGTTATTTGAAGAATGATGGTGTCCTATAGTTTTTTCTATATTTTTAGATTTTTCTAGGTTCAAAATATACAGCTTGGGATCTGAGATAAACTTGGACTGACATTTTTGACTACAAAAATAATATTTTTTTGCCTCATATTCATGATGATAAGTAGAATCCTGAGTAATGTTCATTCCACACACTGGATCCTTAAGTGCATTTTCATTGATTGGATCTTTTTGATTCATAATCATCCTCACTCATGTTTAGAGATACTTTCAGTTTGAGTAATTCATCATTTTTATAAAGAAACAGTTCAACTGATCAATTACTACTGTTTGATTTTTAAATGAGTTTAGCATCTGTTTTTTTGTATTTTTCAAAATGACATAAATGTAATTTTGAAGTCATCACTATGTTTCTATGTTTGATTAATAATTGAAATATAACTGGAGGTGGCGAAGTCTTATTAAATATAGATTTTATGAAGTCATTTCTAATGAATTACCAGATCAAGAGGAAACATAAATGAAATTATTTCAAAACAAAATGACCGCTCTACGCAATGTGTTAGTAGGTATCACTATGATAGTCGCAACTACAAATACATTCGCTCATGTGGGTTTGTTGAGTGCAACTCCTGCGGTAAATTCATCTGTTCTTAGTCAGCCAAAGAATTTGACCCTTAATTTTGGTGCAGAAGTAATGTTGATGAATGTTAAGTTGTTAGATGCTCAACGAAAAGATATCCCACTAAAATATCAAGTTAGTCATGATTTAAAAAAATCATTCGATATTGCAGTTCCGAAACTTAAAAAAGGTAAATATACCGTTGTTTGGACAACAATGGGGAAAGATGGTCATAACATGAATGGTGAATATAACTTCACTATCCAATCATCAAAATAAAAATTAATAATTCCTCAACATGCCAGCAATTTGCTGGCATGTTGTTCTAGCATAGGGAACAATAATGATTTCTGAATATTGGATGTGGGCGACGTGGTTAACTAAGGTTTTTTTATACCTTAGTGTAGCTTTTGTTGTAGGTGGGTTCTTCTGTTATGTCTTACTTAGACAATATCTTGTAATCAAAGAATCTCTTCTTAAATATATTACAATTGGTGCTGGATTAGGTTTGATTTCTAGCACATTAGGTTTTTTTATTCTAAATGGTAGTTTTGCTAATTCAGGTCTTATAGGTATGTGGGATCTCACATATTTAAATATCCTGATTAATACTCCTACGGGACAAATACAAATTATTCGGTCTATCAGCTTTGCTCTTTTACTAATAATTATGTTGGTAAAACTGAGCCGTAGAAAGATGGAAGTTTCTATAACAGAAAGTACAATATTTATTATTTTATTGACTCCTATTCTCTTTAGTTTTTCTCAACTCGGTCATGTGGCTAATTTACCATTTTTTGCTCAAATCTTGTTATCTGTCCATGTTTTATTCATGTCTTTATGGATGGGATCATTGTACCCTTTATGGAAAATCAGTCGAAAAATAAGTGGTTTACCTTTAAAGGATCGTATGCATATATTTGGGCGTATTGCAGCCTTTATTGTGGCCATACTAATCGTGTGTGGTACAAGTATAGCTTTCCTTTTATTTAAAGATATTAATAGTTTAATAAATACTCCTTATGGCTTGGGATTTATTATTAAAATACTTTTTGTCATGAGTATTTTAATGTTGGCAGCTTTCAATAAGTGGTATTTTACCCCACGCTTACAAAATCCTAAATTCGCTAAAAATCTGAGTTATGCCATTTTATTTGAAATGTTCCTAGGCTTTTCAATTCTTTTAATGACAGGATATATAACATCAGTGGTGGGAATTGAATAAGGTATCTTTAAGTAAGATTTTATTTTCTAAATTTTGGTTTATGTATTTGATTTATATATAATAAAGGGATTTAATTGCTCTTAAATTTACGAAAAATATAAAAAAGCCCATTCAAGAGGAGTGGGCTATAAGGCTTGAACTGTATTATTTAATATAACAAAAGTTTTCTTGAGTTTTGCACGGCTTTGTTGCACAAACCTATCTGTAAAGGGTTTTTCAGCGATATAATTTTCAAATGAAGAAGCCTACACACAAAATCTACCGCACAACCAATTGGCCCGCATATAACCGAGCACTCATGAGTCGCGGAAATATTGCCATTTGGTTTGATCCTGCTACGCAATGGTATGCGCCATCAAAAGGCAAACAAGGGCGAAATCAAACCTACTCCGACGCAGCCATCCAATGCTGCTTAATGATTAAATCCTTATTCCGTCTGTCTTTACGTATGGTCACTGGCTTTGTGCAAAGTCTGATTAAACTTTGCGGATTAAATTGGATAGCTCCAGATTACACCACGCTTTGTAGAAGACAAAAGCATATTGATATTGTAATCAGCTACCAAAAAAGTAGCGATGGGCTGCATCTACTCATGGACTCTACAGGCATGAAGTTTCTAGGTGAGGGCGAATGGAAACGCAAGAAACATGGACCTGAATATCGTCGCCAATGGCGTAAACTTCATATTGGTATAGATGCTAAAACCCTACAAATACGAGCAGTTCAGCTTACAACCAATAATGTCAGTGATTCACAGGTGCTTGGTGATTTACTTAATCAGATTCCACAAGATGAGCGGATTGACTCTGTTTATACCGATGGAGCTTATGACACCAAGCAATGCCGTCAGGTCATTGCAGATCGGCAAGCGCATGCGGTGATTCCACCTAGAAAAAATGCGAAACCATGGAAAGATACAAAGAGTAGCTCGCTAGAGCGAAATGAATTACTTCGAACAATTAAACGTTTAGGCAGGACACTATGGAAAAAATGGTCAGGCTATCATCGTCGAAGTTTGGTTGAAACTAAGATGCATTGCATCAAATTATTAGGAGATAAACTCAGTGCAAGGAGTTTTGATAGCCAAGTGAATGAGATCCATGCACGTGTAGCAGTCCTTAACAGATTTACGGAATTAGGTCGACCACTTACCCAAGTTACGCCTTAAATTTGGCTCAATTAGGGGCGCTTTGCATTTCAAATCTTTGTGCAACAAAGCCGGTTGAAGCTGCGATCGGTAAAATCCTACAAATCGCATCAACACCATATAAGTCTTTATTGTTATGGATGAAATCCACCATTATTTGTGTGGGCGGTCGAGCTCCGCCTGGGCGAAAAAAGCGGCTGCTTTACGTAGAATTTCATTGGCACGCTTTAATTCTTTAATTTCACGTTCCATTTGCTTCATTTTTTCTTGATCAGATATCTGTTGTACTTTAATAGGATTTTGCTGATCTAAATGCTTTTGATGCCAGGCACGAAGTGTTTCAGGAGTACAACCAATCTTAGGCGCAATTGCTGTGATTGCCGCCCAATTCGATGGATAATCTTTTTCAGATTCAATCAATAATTGAACCGCTCTTTCTCTGATTTCATGGGTATATTTAATTTTGTCATCGGGATAGTCTCTCAGAATATTGACTCTCCGACAAACCCGGTACGGTTCAGTTGAGCGGTTTAATAGTACAGTACGTTATGAGTGTTTAAATCAATATTTATTTCGAGATCTGAGCGAGGTGCAGAACTATACAACTAACTGGCAGTACTTTTATAATCATGAACGACCTCATATGTAGGTAAATGGTTGTCCACCTATTTTTAAACAATAACAAGGGCTTTAGATTTTCTACCCATTAATTCAATTAAAAATGGGGGTATTTAATGTGGTTCCGTTAATTAGACCACTCAATTCAGTTTTATAAGTGATAAATCCGCTCTAAATATTTAAATTATGCTGCCATTACTTTTAGTAAATGTTGATCATAAAATTCATCCGGTGTTGCCTTATTCAAACTTGAATGAGGACGTATCATGTTATAAAAATCCAAATATTCAGCAATTGATTGTTTCGCTTGTTTAACCGTATCGTAAGCCTTCAAATAGACTTCCTCATGCTTCACGCTGCGCCATAAACGCTCAATCATTACATTATCCATCCATCGTCCTTTCCCATCCATACTGATACGGATATTTCGCAATTTTAACTCATTCAAAAATGCCTCGCTTGTGAATTGACTGCCTTGGTCTGTATTAAACACCTCAGGACAACCATATTTCACAATTGCTTCTTGCAACGCATCTATGCAAAAGTCTGTTTCCATACTGATCGATACTCGATGAGCCAGTACTTTACGACTATGCCAATCTATAATTGCACACAGATAGACAAAGCCTTTAGCCATAGGAATGTACGTGATATCTGTACACCAGACTTGATTAGAGTGATCGATGACCATGTTTTTCAACAGATATGGGAAAATACGGTGTGCAAGATTAGGCTTACTGGTATTGGGTTTTGGATACAAGGCATGTATTCCCATCAAGCGCATTAAACGTCGGACTTTACGCCGACCTATTTGATGTCCTTGACGCTGTAGCATATCTCGTATCATTCGACTGCCCATAAATGGGTAGTCGAGATGAATTTCATCGATTAGACGCATCCAACTCAAATCAGTTGATGAAATCTCTTTGGGCTTGTAATACAACGTACTGCGATTGATTTGAATCAATTGCGATTGTTGTCGTACCGAAAGTTGATGGGTCTTATCGATCATTTTTTGCCGCTCAGCTGCCCTATTTTTCTGAGCGCACCTTCTAAAAAATCAATTTGCAATGCCTGATGTCCTATCTTGGCATGTAGAGCTTTGAGGTCAATCTCTGGTTCTTGTTGTGCTGTTGGTCGTGAAAAAATATTGACTGATTGCTCAAGCAGTTGATTTTTCCAATCGATGATTTGGTTTTGATGTAAATCGAATTGAGTAGAAAGTTCAGCGAGTGTGTGGTCGCCTTTAATTGCTGCGAGAGCAACTTTAACTTTAAACTCTGCTGAATGATTACGACGTTTTCTTCGTGTCATGGTTGACTCCAAAAACAAGCATTTCCCATGCTTATTGGGGAGTAGATTATCACTTATAGGCGTGGTCTAAAATCCTAGAACCACATCATATTACCATTGAACGTTCGATCTCAAACATTATAACTTCAAGATCAAGTACTTAAAATTATCAAAATGGTAAAAAGAATAAATTTAAATCGTTAAATAGAAAATCATGTAAAAATACTCAAAATCTTGCAATAAGTACAATCGCAACGTAAGATGAGAATTGCAGTGAAGTCATTTTAAATTCCGTGTACGGCAAATTGCATTACATGGAACAAACCCACAATAGTTACAGCTATTGTGGGTCATTATCCCCTGTTCTCAACTAAGTTATAAGAAAAATACCCCTATCATTCGATTGATTCCTTTATATAAATAATAAAGTAAATATTTGTTTTCCATGAAATTTTATAAAATTCAGTATTAGACCTGTAGCGAAAACTTATCAAACGAAGTATTGGTTAATCTTTTTCTTCAACATCTTCCTTAAACTCAAACAAATCATTCATCGTACAGTTAAAGTATTTACATAACTTATCGGCGACTGGCAATTCAATACGTACAGCACGATCATAATACATACTCGTGAGCGTATTGCGATTGATGCCTGTCGCACGTACTACATCACTTAATTTTAAAATTTTTCGATCGCCCATGAGGCTGGATAACTTGCAAGTAATCATATATCAATTAATTTACAAAAAAATAACCTACTAAGAGTTATTTTAAGTTGTTGACTGAGTAATACCCTGCTATATTTAACCTACAGCAGATCATTACAACTTATAGAAAGCATAATTCATCTATTTCAACTAAATTATAACTTTTTAAATGTAAGGATTGAAGCTCTATTAGATTATTTTGTGGAGATGACCGCCATGTTGCCAAATGAATTATTGATCAGCCAGCAAGCTCGTGACTTAGGAAATCAATTAATTAAAGAAATGAACATCAATAGAAGTTACGGAATGGCTAATTTTCTTGGAGTAAATACTTGCTATGATAATCATCAGGCTGTACTTATTTGGACATTTCAACTTCTTGAAAGGGAACCTACCTTAAACGAATTAGCAGAAATTAAAAAATATTTTCTTTTAATCTTTCCAGATAGTGTTTATCAATTAGCCTAAGTTGTTTTTAAAAATTATTTTCAGGGGGGGATTACCGGATAGTCTGATAATTCTGAATAAGATCATAATCCGCTGACGTTTAACTAATATTTACGAAATTCCACACTGACTGTATGGTGGATGGTACTCCATCGAGGTATAGAAACATTGGCTTAAAATAGGATTCAGGTTACATAATAAAAAAGTCCAGAATTTATAGGCTTAATCTGGACAAAAAGTAAACTAAGAAAAAGAAATCTTGCTTAAAGTTAGGCAATCACTCCATGGAATTTCGTAGCAACCCAATCTGCAATCATAGAGCCCGCATTGGGAGCTATACTTTTCTATCAACGATGTACAAGCTATTTTATACTATGTACGACAAGGCATGGGGGTGGCATTATTGCCTGACTTGATCCTAGACACTATCACTACCTCTTCCGATTATTCTTAATTTTCGATGGGTATATTCATCCTTTTAATGACTGATGTGTGCTGAAAAAACAGGAGGTTTTAACTTGGTAAACCATACATACTCATCAGGAGTTTACCATGAGCAAGAAACACAAGACGTATACGGCAGAATTTAAAGCTGAAACCATCAAAGCAATAGAAGCCATTCAAGGCAATGTATCTAAAAACAGCTAGAGAACTCGGCATTTCCATGCAGACCCTTTCGCATTAGAATAATAAGGCAAAAGCAGGGACTTTAGCTGGTACTAAATAGTATTCATCTGATCTAAACGCTTTGCTCGAAGAAAATAAGCAACTTAAACAGCAGCTTAAATCCGCTGAAATGGTGAAATGGAACGTGAATTTCTAAAAAAGGCAGTAGCGTACTTTGCCAAATAAAGTCAGTAAGGTACGCCTATGTGAAATCCCAAAACACTTATTTCCGATTATTTTGATGGCACGATTACTTCATGTATCAGTTTCACGCTTTTATGATTGGCTAAAACGAGGTGTGAATAAACGATTAGTTCAGGTGGCCTAACTTAAATAAAAAGTCTCAGACAAACCGGGTACGGTTCACTATTTTTGTCGTGTACAGAGAGTTTTTCTATATAAAAGTATGATACTCACCTAGCCATTACTTAAATAATCACCCCACCACTGCATCATTTCAGTCCGTTGAACTAAGTAATCAGCATGATTATAACTGGCACGGGTACGGTTCTTATCAATATGTGAAAGTTGTGCCTCAATCCAATTATCTTGAAATAAACCTGAGTCATTCAAAATGGTACTAAAAGTGGAACGTAGTCCATGAGAGGATAATTGATGTTTGCCATAGCCCATCTTACGAATAGCCATATTTAATGTATTGAAATGAATCGGTTGATTGTGTTTCCGAGGGCTTGCAAAAATATATTTTTCACCGTATGACCATTGCATGACGTCTTTTAAAATCTCTAAAGCCTGATCTGAAAGTGGTACTAAAAAGTCTGGAATCTCATGGCCTAAAATGACTTTACGTCGAAATTGTTTAATATGCAAGGCAGGAATTTTCCATATTTTTGCATTTAAATCAAAATGATGAGGCTCAGCCAATAACAATTCAGCCCCTCGCACTCCAGTATGTAATTTGAACATTAGTGCTTTTTTAATAATGGGATGGGCATCCAATTTTTGTAAGTTATTCTTAAATTCGGATATTTCCTCCGCTTTTAAATACGGATAGTTCTTCTTAATTTTACTGTTGATTACAATTTTATTTAAACCATGAGCTATATTGTATTCACAATAACCCATCGCTACAGCGTAATCATAAATTTGGTTCAAATAGCTACAAGCTTTTTTGACTGGTTCTTTTACTTGGCGCGCCTCTATTTTTTTTATTACTGAAACCAAGTCATAGCGCTTGACGTTCTCAAAAGGTAAATCCTGAAGGTCTGGGTAAATATCATGCTGTAAACATCTTTCTGCTAACTGTAGTACACCGCAGCGGGGTAAATCATTAAATGCATTCTTAAGTTTGAACTGTAGCCATTCCTCCCCTACTTTACGAAAAGTAATTACATTAGAAATAGTATCTTTTTCAAAACTAAAATTATTGTCTTTAAAATCATCTCTGACTTGTCGTGCCTTTTTCAGTGATAAATCAGGATAAAGTCCTAACTGAATGCGGCGACGTTTTTTTATTTGTGGATCTGTATAGCGATAACACCAAGATTTTCTTCCATTCGGCTCAATCTTCAGGCTAAGTCCATCTTCATCAGATAAAAAACAAGTTTTTTCCTTGCAATGCGCTTGGCGAACCTTAATTTCTGTAAGACTCATGAAATTTAAATGAAACCTCTCAAAGGATTGATTGTATCAATTATATCAAAATAGAACGCTTAATATATGATGCGTATCCTACGCATCACATAAATTTTTATATGATTGTTATTTAATTATATTTATTTCAATATTTAGATTTAAGTAACCACTTGAATAACCAGCTGATTGCAAGGTTGACTTCTAGAAAAGTCTCACTATAAGGGCTTTGTTGTAGAAAGATTTTAAAGATAGAACTTTCCTAAGTTGCTCAAATTTAAGTGACAACTTGGGTACGAAGTCTGCCTAATTCTGTAAATTTATCTAACATGGCTATACGTGCATGGATTTCATTGACTTAACTGTCAAAACTCCTTACACTGAGTTTATCGCCCAATAATTTGATGCAATGCATCTTGGTTTCTACCAAACTACACTGATGATAACCAGACCACTTTTTCCAAAGCGTTTTTCCTAGATGTTTGACTGTTTTCAATAATTCATTTCTCTCTAAAGCCCCAAATTTCTTATCTTTCCATGGCCTTGCATTTTTTCCTGGAGGAATTACGGCATGTGCTTGACGATCTGAAATCACTTGTCTACGCAATTTCGTGTCATATGCTCCATCGGTATAGACAGAATCAATGCGTTCATCAGATGAGATTTGATTCAGCAGATCACTCAAGACTTGCGAGTCACTGACATTATTTGTGGCGAGCTGTACAGCTTATATTTGCAAGGTTTTAGCATCTATACCCATATGCGGTTTACGCCATTGCCGACGATATTCAGGCTGATATTTCCTACATTTCCATTCACCTTCGCCTAAAAATTTAAGACTAGTTAAGTCTGCCAATAGATGTAGTTCTTCATGCCTTTTTTGATAGATGATCACAATATCAACCTGCTTTTGTCGTGTGCAAAGTTATGCTGAACCTGTAACGGTGACTGTTCAATAATAGGCAAACATCACTTTGTTTTGGAATGAGGTGCATGTTCATTAGAGTTCTTTCATAAATCATTTTATACTCAACTCCAAGTTGTAAATTCCAGTAATTAAGTTAAATCTCAAACCTAGTCTTTTACCTTTATTTCGGTAACGTTCAGCAAGGATTTTAAAGGTCTTCAGACTGCCAAATATATGCTCAATCCCGATTCTTCTTTTGTTGATTTCCTGATTATAGATTTTTAGTTCAGGCTCCTGTTTACAGCGTCTTTTGACTTTTAACGGTACTAGGCTATTCGGATACACTTTATAAATTCCTTCTCTGTACACGACAAATTTCACAGAACCCTTATCCTATCAGGGTTCTGCCTTCTTAAAATTGCCAAAATTTCCTTAAACTCTTCTTTTTTCCCAAAACCAATTAAACGCTGAATCGCCATTTGAACATAGTCTAAACCATAGCGAAATAAACTCATTGAGAGTCGTCCATGCTTCTTTATTTTTATCACTTTTTTTTGATCATGTTGCCATTCACCCGTTAAGTAACACCAACAGAAGCTTATAGCTAACACCGCAATCAATTTTTTCACTCGTCTAGGGTCTGTCAAGCGCGTATTTTCAAGATTAAACCCGCGTCCTTTGAGACAACTGAATAAGGTTTCAATTTCCCAGCGTAATGCATAATCCTGAATAGCATTGGCATTAAACTGAGGAGAAACGACGAGTAAAAGCTCTCCATTTTCTAACTGTAGTGCACTTATATATAGTTTCACCCGACCAACCAAAATCCGTCGTTTACGACATTCAATTTGACCAACTTTAAGATGGCGAAATAAATCACTAATTTTATGATTCTTTCCTAAATGATTGGTGACAATGAAGTTTTTTTAACACGAATGCAGAAGTTGATGTCTTGTTCAATTAACCATGTAAACCACTGCTCACCGATAAACTCTCTGTCTGCGAACACATTCACAATACGGTCTTTACCAAAAATGGCTATAAAGCGTTGAATCAAAGCAATGCGCTCTTTCGTATCTGAATTTCCACGTTTATTAAGCAATGTCCAAAGGATAGGTATCGCTATTCCACGATAAACGATTGCGAGCATCAGGATATTAATATTTCGTTTTCCCCATTTCCAATTGGTTCTATCTAAAGTCAGTTGCACTTGGTCGAATGAAAACATATTGAAAATCAACTGAGAAATTTGACGATAATCAAAATACTGACCTGCAAAGAAGCGCTGCATACGTCGATAAAATGATTGTGGTAAGCACTTGATGGGCAAGGCTTTAGATGCAGAAGAAAGATTACATGTTTGCTTTAAAATAATCACAAGCATGATGAGCGCAAAGCACTTTAAATGTGACTTGTTCCATTTTAGATATTTGTTTAAGATAAGATATAACTCATTGAGATGTGTCATAGTATTCGTCGTTAGAAAACAATTATTATGACATTATTTCAATGAGTTATCTATTTTTGTCGTGTACAGAGAAATTCCTTAATACCCTTTGTCTGAAAGAACAAAAGCTCCTGAAGGAATCTGGTTTAAATTGCGCTTGAACAACTCGAAATCATGCACTGCACCGCGACTGTTACATAAACTCAGAATTTGCTGAGTTTTATAATGAATAATGGCTTGTACTTTAAAGGTGTGCTTCTTTTTCTTGCCGCTATAGCTTTTCTTCTGTTTTTTAGGTCTTTGTATTGGAATTTCTGTAGCATCCACGATTACCACATTCCAGTCTACGCCTTCACCTTCAGGCAGATTCTTCGGTAAATTAAACAGATTAGACTTGATCAGGCGATCTTCGACATGGCCTACAATTCTTGAGGCTGTTGGCTCTGAAACTCCGTAACTTATAGCGACGTGAAATAAGGTTCGGTATTCTCGCCAATAGCTTAGACAGAACAGAACCTGATCCTCCAGGCTTAACTTTGGCAGAGACATGCATTTTCAATTGCTCAACCATTAAATAAAAAGTTGACCATGAGATGCCTGTATATCGCTTAAAGTGTGTTTTGAAAGCTTCTTTGAATCGATCTATTTCATTCGTAAATTATGCACGAATGCCAAGAAAATTAGAGGATGAATATCGAGCAAAACGGTGGTCATTTTTTTGATTTATGAAAGAGGTCCATAATTTGGTATTTAAATCCATCTACAAAGAGAGCATAAGGATGACTTAACCACTAGTAAAAAAGCCATCCTACGCTGAATTCTTCATAAACTATGCGACTTTTGCCGCTATACCATTTCGACCAGGAAAATCTTTAGCTAGTTCACGTGCATTCGACATTTTCAACCATAAACGTAGTAGTTTTCTACGCTGACTCTGCTCTTCAAAATCTTCAAATGCTGTTCTTGAATGCATGACACTATAATTGTTACAGAACTGCATATCTCCTGGTTCAAGCATCATGTCTAGTCGAAGATCAGGATTATTAATAAAATGATCAAAAATATCAAATGCTTGCTTTTGTACACTAGAAAGTGGTATGCCGAGACGCTCATGCCCTAACTCGATATATGCTCGCATATATCGGCAGCTTAATTTACCTTCCCAATAGCTAAAAATGGGCGTTAAACTTGGCTCTGGATCACCTAAATGATCACAATAGGTCGGATGATAGTAATAACCGAGATATTCAGGGTATTTTTCCAAAATTTGATTATATACAGTGGCTGCACTAACTAGACTGCTAAGCCCGCCTTGCTTTGCTTTACGAATCGATAATAGACCAACGACATCGGACAAATCAGTGTGATATGGAAGATAGGCATTGGTTTCATATACACGTGTTGACTTATTCTTTAAATCACCTACATTTTCAACCTTGCCAAGTAAATCACCATGTGCGTTTTGTGTGACAGGTTGCCCCATATATAAACCAATCACAAAATACAGCGTAGCCATTTGATCTTCAGAATAACGGTTAACATCTAATCCTTTTAAAAGGAAGAATCCATATCCATTTTCTAATTCGTCTGACCATTTGGAAAATTCCGCCAGAATTCCTGGATCTTTTACGGTCAGATGCTCATGATTGATCTGTGCTAGCGTAAGTTTTCCTGATTCTATATAAGCTAGATTTTCATCTAAAGCCTGAATTGCATTTGCTGACAAATGATAAATCCAGTCATCTTTATGGACTAGATCTTTTCCAACCCATGCAGTTCTTTCTTGGATTGGTGTTGTCAAAATAATATTTTTATTAAGATTAGATTCCATTGTTACGCTCCCTCTATTCTTTAATGGTTTTCTTGCATTTTTCTGACCATGGCATTGAAAAATTTATCGGCAAAACTACTTTCCTTGATCAGCATTTGTGTGAGGTCTGCACACTTTTGCTGTACTGTTTCAGTCAAATGAACATCTTCTCCTTGCATTGCATCTGCCTGACATTGAATTTCCGCTGCACGCTGTACTGTCCAGAGCAAGAAAAATGCTTTTTCAATACTGCTTTCACCGACAGCCACACCATGATTACGTAAAACCAAAATATGATGATCGCCTAAACTTTCAATCATGCGCTGTTTTTCGTCTTCGAAAAGCGTAATACCTTCAAAAGTGTGGTATCCAATTCGACCATATAGCTGTGCACCATAGAAATTATCGTATTTAAAGCCCTGCTTTTTTTGTGTAATCGCACTAATTGGTGTTGTATGGGTATGAATCACACAGCGGATATCATCGCGGGCACCATGAACCGCACTATGAAGAGCAAAACCTGCAGGATTGGCATCATATTCGGAAGGCATTACTTTATTGCCTTTTAGATCCACTTTTAATAGATTTTCAGGGGTGATTTCTGTGTAATTGAGACCAAATGGATTCACTAAATAATAATGTTCATCACCTGGTAGACGAGCAGAAATGTGGTTAAAAATCGTCTCTGTCCAGCCAAAAAAATCAATAAGATGATAACAATGAGCAAGCTTTACTCTGAGTTGCCATTCAGTATCTGAAACATTTAAAGGATTTACAGTTGAATTCATGATACAGCTCCTTCTTGCTTAAGTGATTGTGTGCTAAGAAATTGAGTAAGGTCGTAAATACAGCGTGTCATGGGCATTTCACAGCCATAAACTTCAGCAAGTTCAAAAACTGCGTCTGCAATACTTTCTAATTCCAGTCGATGTTTTTTTTGATAGTCGTACCACATGGACGTATAGGTTGCGCCCATTTCTGTACCAAGTTTCAAAAAAGTAGTGGGATCAATAGTGATACGGGCGCCATAACACGCTGCGACTTGCCTAACCTCTTGGGTGATAGCACGTGAGATAGGATGTAAATATGGATGAGAATAAATTTGGTCTAGGCTGGTATTGGCTACTACTGAAAGTGGGTTAGAACTCAGATTAGCCATCACCTTAGTCCAAATTTGATCACGAATTGTTTCAACTGGTCGAGCTTCAATGTTGGTATCCACAAACAGTTCAACAAGCTGTTTTAATCGATTACTAAGTTGATGGTCTGGTTCACCAAAAATCAACAAATAAGGATTAATAGACTTCACTTTTCCAGGTTGCAATAATTGTGCAGTAATAAAAACAACTGACCCGATTAAATTCTTCAAAGGAAATTGTGTTGATAATTGCGCATTGGGATCTAAGGATTTGATATAAGTCCTTTCACTTGAGTGCTCTATTCCATAAAAATACCAGAATGGAATTCCATTCATTAATGGAACAATCACCGTATCATCATGCAATAAAGCTTTTAACTGCGGTGTAATCTCAGCCAAGGCATGAAATTTGGTTGCAATAAAAATATAATCTTGTGGTTCAAGTTCACTCACATCACTCACCACACGGTAAGGTCGGATGTGGTGATGACCGGTGAGATCTTCAAGATGGATACCCTCTTGAGAAATCACATGATAGTTTTCCCCACGTGCAATCACGCTGACTTGATGGCCAGCCAGGGTCAATCGAACAGTCAATACGCTTCCTATCGCACCTGCTCCATAAACCAATATCTTTTTAGCTGATTGTTGCATCATCGCCTCCTTTATTGCTGAGTTGCACTCAACAGTTGCGATTAAACCGCCAGAATATCTTGGTGCTTACTATTAATGCCTAAATAGCTTTCAATGATTCTTGGATCTTCAACAAGCTCACTGCCCTTCCCTTGCATAGACAACTCGCCCATTTCAAGTACATAGGCATAATCAGCAAGTTTTAAGGCTGCACGTGCGTTTTGTTCAACCAGTAAAATTGAGACACCTTGACCACGTAATTGATCGATCACTTTAAAGATTTCACGTGTAATAAGTGGTGCTAAGCCAAGACTCGGTTCATCTAACATCAGGAGTTTAGGCTTTGCCATTAATGCACGTCCTACAGCCAGCATCTGTCGCTCACCGCCTGAAAGTGTACCCGCCTCTTGTCCGCGACGCTCTTTGAGACGTGGGAAAATGGTATAGACCTCATCCAAGGTATCTTTCAAAGAACGATCACCTTGACGATAACGCTGGAACGCGCCAAGCATAAGGTTATCTTCGATACTCATAGAACCAAAAAGCTCGCGCTTCTCTGGAACTAAGCCTAAACCTCTGACCACCATAGTTTCAACTTGTGGCCCTTGTTCAATATGCCCATCAAAATCGACCTGTCCTTTAGAACCTAATAGTCCCATGATTGCGGACAATAGAGTGGTTTTACCAGCACCATTTGGACCGACCACTGAGACGATCTGACCTTCATTGACGCGCATATTAAAATTCATCAAAGCTTCAACTTTGCCGTAGGCAACACTCAAGTTTTTTACTTCGAGTAAAGATTTACCTTGATCATTTTGATTTGTATTTATGAGTGTCATGCCACACCTCCAAGATATGCTTCGAGAACAGCCTCATTTTTTTGGATTTCTTCCGGTAAGCCTTCAGCAATTTTTTGACCGAATTCCATCACGACAATGCGATCTGCAAGGTTCATGACAAAGTCCATGTCATGTTCAACCAATAAAATAGCCATACCTTGTTCACGTAATCTAGAAAGTAATTCTGCTAAAGCCTGTTTTTCCTTAAAACGTAAGCCTGCTGCAGGCTCATCAAGGAGTAATAAACTTGGGCTCGCACATAAAGCACGTGCAATTTCGAGAATACGCTGTTGTCCAAGTGCCAAACTACCTGCTTCAGCATATAAATAGTCACCTAGACCAACACGTTCGAGTTGAGTTTTAGCTTCGTTTAACAAGATATTTTCTTGTTCACGGTCTAGATAAAACATGGAGGATAAAACCCCTTTATCACCACGCAAATGCGCTCCAATCGCGACATTTTCCAAAACGGTCATTTCAGGCAAAATTTTGACATGTTGGAAAGTTCGACTTAAACCTAATTTGGCAATTTCACGAGAAGCCATACCGTTGGTTTTTTTCCCTTGGAATATTACTTCCCCACTGGTTGGGACATCTACACCAGAAATTTGGTTAAACATGGTACTTTTACCAGCACCATTCGGACCAATAAGTGCCAGTACTTCACCGGCATGAATTGTTAAATTCATATCGTTATTGGCAACAAGACCACCAAACTTTTTGGTAATATTTTTCGCTTCAAGAATCACTGTTCCTTTTGCAGGAATTTCAGTTTCTTTCAATGTATTTTCGACGGGTTGGATTGTCGGATGAATATCAACTGGTTTAAAACGACTTGGCGTATATTTAACAATAAATGCCCAAAGACCAGCAGGTGCTTTTTGCATCAGAATAATAATGATCAAACCAAAGAAAATGGTTTCATAATGACCTTCACTACCAAAAATGATTGGCAAAATATCCTGAAGCCATTGACGAACCATAGTAAAAATACCCGCACCCAATATTGCTCCCCAGATACTTCCCACACCACCTAGAAGTGCCATAAATAAGTAGTCAATACCCATTTGTAATCCAAATGGAGTTGGATTGATAAAGCTTTGGGTATGGGCATACAGCCAACCTGAAACAGAGGCAAATAAAGATGCGGTAATAAATACCATTATTTTTGAACGGAAAGTATTTACGCCCATCGACTCAGCCATGAGCTGTCCACCTTTCAGTGCACGTATCGCCCGTCCTTCACGTGAATTAAGTAAGTTTTTAGTAATAAGGATTGCGCCGAACAAAATTAACCAAATGAGATAATAGATTTTGTTGCTGCTATCAAAGGCATAACCTGCCACAGAGATACTAGGGATATTTGAAATTCCGGAATGCCCACCCAAAGATTCAATGGTCGAGAAGAAGTAATAAAGTGAAATGCCCCAGGCGATTGTGCCTAAAGGTAAATAATGCCCTGATAATTTAAGGGTTAGACCACCCACAAGAACTGCTGATACCAGCGTAATAACAATACCTAACAAGAGTCCTAACCAAGGATTACCCCCTGTCCAAGCCAAAAACGACGGAAGCTGTTCGGTTACTGTTAAATACGCAGTTGCGTATGCACCAATACCAACGAGGGCTGCTTGACCGAAACTGGTCATACCACCAACACCCGTCAGTAGCACTAGACCTAATACAACCAGCGCATTCAAACCAATGTAATTCAGTAAAGTCACTTGATAGGTTGGTAAAAAAAATGGACTCACAAATACCACTAAGGCAAAGGCTAAAAATAAATATTTAGATTTCATTCTTCATCCTCCTCGACGTGACGAGCAGTCAAAGATTTCCAGAGTAAGAAAGGAATAATGAGTGTGAAGACAATAATTTCTTTGTAGTCACTTGCCCAAAACATAGAGAAAGCTTCAATGAGCCCGACAACTAAA
Organism: Acinetobacter sp. 231_lipA; assembly: GCF_058243005.1. Lineage (NCBI taxonomy): Bacteria > Pseudomonadati > Pseudomonadota > Gammaproteobacteria > Moraxellales > Moraxellaceae > Acinetobacter > Acinetobacter sp. 231_lipA. The sequence continues at coordinate 99,653 of NZ_JBZAYU010000002.1, forward strand.
GAACCTATTGCTGCAACGGGGAAGCTAATCAAACCACCAATAATAGCGCCTACAAATCCTTTAAGGCTAATCACGAAACCTGAATCGTAATAAAGCGTCGTAATAGGCGCGATTAATATGCCCGAAAGGGTGCCAATGAAAGCAGCCAGAATAAAAGTCAATTTACCTGCAAAAATTGGTGAAATACCCATAAGCTGGGCACCGACACGATTCACTGCTGTTGCATGTAAAGCTTTACCATATAAGGTTTTTTCGAAGAAATACCACAATAAAAAAATTAAAATAAAGAATGCTGCAATAATCACTAGTGTTTGACTATTGACCATCAAGCTACCCAATTCAAATGTTGCATCACTGAAAGGTTGAGTTTGAGCGCCATTTGGCCCAAAGATCAGTAATCCGATACCCACTAAAACTACATGAACAGCAATAGAAACAATTAAAAGGACTAATGGTTTAGCAGCCACTAAAGGCTGGAAGAAAGTTCGATAAAGTTGCGGACCAAGTGGAGTAATGACTGCAAGCGTTAATATAACTTGCCACCACATTGAAAGTTCAGCTAAAGGTAATTTGTACATCGCAGCAATAATGAGCCCGATGTAAATGGCACTGAATAATGTGACTTTATGATTAAAGGTTGCGTTATGTTTGAATTTTGCATACAGATCTAAAACCGTATTAACGCAAAATAGCGCGGCAACTAGCCAAACAATTAAACTAGGATGACCTGCTTGAATCGAAGCTAATGTTAATGCGCCAAAAACTGAAAATTCACCTAAAGGAATCAATAAAATACGTGTGACTGTAAAGACTAAGATGATGCATAAAGCCAATAATGCATAAATTGCACCACTGGTTATCCCATCCTGTCCAAGAATTAATGCGATATTCAAATCCATAACATGTTCCTAACCATTCTTGCGGATGAATCATCCCAAAGTGATGAATGAATCATCACTTTTGGGTAGTTATTGAATAATATTTAAAAAAGGAGGAATTACTTGAGAAGCTTCCACTGACCGTTTTTAACAATAATTAACTCACGACCGCGTTTATCGAATCCGCTATGGTCTTTGGCATTCATGTTATAAACACCTTGCGTACCTGCTACTTCTTTTGTATTTTCAAGTGCTTGTCGTAGTTCCTTACGAAATTGAACTGTGCCCGGTTTTGCTTTTTTCAAGGCTACTGGAATCGCCTTTTCTAGTAGCAAGCCAGCATCATAGACATTGGCACCAAAGGTTGCAGGAACCTGTTTATATTTTGCTTTATAGTCATTGATATATTTCAATGCCACTTTTTTCGAAGGATGCGTATTAGGCACTTCGTTAATAACCAACATTAAACTTGCAGCTAAAATCGTATTTTCTACTTTCTTGCCACCAAGTTTTAGATACTGATCCAGTGCAGCACCATGCGTTTGGTAGACTTGCCCACGATAACCTCGATCATAAAGTGCCGCTTGTGGTGGAACGGCAGAGCTACCAGGCGCGGCAACTAAAATCGCTTGAGGCTTTTGGCTAATAAGTTTTAAAGCTTGCCCTGTCAAAGAAGTATCTTGACGTTGGAAAGACTCTTTAGCGACAATCTTAATGCCATGTTTTGCGGCAAGGTTTGCAAGTACTTTGCCCCAGTTCTCACCATACGGATCCGCTGTTCCAATAAAACCTAAGGTTTTAATTTTACGCTTCACCATATCCTGAACGAGAGCTGCTGCAATAATTTCATCGTTTTGTGTAGTTTTAAAAACCCATTTCTTCTGTTCATTCATTGGTTGAACAATTGAAGAGGTACCTACAGGAGCAAGAAGTGGAACTTGTGCTTTAGCAATTGTTCCAATGACTGCAGTTGCATTCGGTGAACCTGATGGACCGATAATTGCGTCAACCTTATTTTCTTTAATCAGCTTTTCAACAGCTTTTACAGATGCTGTGGGATCACTTGCATCATCAAGTGAAATATAACGCACATTTTCATTACCAATTTTTTTAGGTAACAATGCAATACTGTTCTTCTGCGGAATGCCTACCATTGCAACTGGACCAGATGATGACGTGACAACGCCAATTGTAATATCTGCTTGCGTAGTACTTGCGGCAGCAATGACACAGCTTGCCATCAATAGTTTTTTAAAATTCATCTGTATCTCCATTATTCAGATTATTCTGTCTTTTTTGGTATTTAGAATTTATAGGTGTAAGTAGTGATAATTCGGTTTTCAACGAAATCTGTGCCTGGCGTATTACCTGCGCCATATTTTGTGGTTGTGTCGATATAACGCCATTCCAAACCTAGCCCTTTGAATGTGCCTTGAGGAACGGTGTAGCCTAAAATGAAGTTGGTTTCAGTTTCTTCATTATCTTTAAATCCAGCACGAGCAATATCGCTACCATGCAAGTAACGTGCTGTCGCACGCAAACCTGGTACACCTAGTGCTTTAAAGTCGTATGAATAAAGAATGTGATAGGTCAACTCTTCTGGTTTAATAAATCCAAGTAATGACCATGTATGTAAAAATGGTTGAGGTGCATAACCTGCCAAGGTTGGGAACGGGCTATCGCCTTTATTTTTTTGCACACCTGCTGTAATAGTATGTGGACCGTTGTTTAAATTGGCTTGCATACCAAAAGTTTGGCTGTCGATGTTACCGTAATAAGCATCACCCGCTTCACTGTTATTAAAATAACGTGCATCAAATTTCACCTTACTCTCACCGATTGTGGTGTTATAAACAGCATTTAAATAATGTTGTTGATAGATATCTTCTAATTGACCATACCAATATGCACCCGTGACACTTGGAGTAAAGTTGTAGTCCAGTCCCAAGTAATTTAGACCATCACTTTCAAATCGCGGACCATTCGGTGCAAATAAACTGAGTTTTTCAAATGAATCATCATTACGAGCATTAATATGGGTAATGCGTCCTAGAGATAGCTTCAGGTTATCAATCGCTTTAGTTTCAAATGCCACACCTGCATAAGTTGTCACCAGTTGGCGTGAATCATCAATAAATGCCACTGGAGTACGTGGCATAAGCTCACCAATACGCAATTCAGAATCTTGATATTTAAGCTTAAGCGTTGCACCTAACTTATGATAGTGATTCACCTGTTTTCCATCTTCAAATGGCAAAACAGTATCTGGGCGTTCTTCATTTCGATCAGACAAACGAAGTGCGTAATTTGCCGTGAGATCAAGACCTACTTGCAGTGGGGTCTCCGTATAACCAGATGAAAATTTAATACCTGCTGCTTGAGACCAACTGCCAATGTCAGGTTGAGCACTATCAAAATCTCGTTCTAAATAAAAATTCCTAAAGTTTAAAGATGTTTCACTATCTTTGACAAAATCAGCATATACAACATTGCTACAGCTCAATGCTAATAATGTGTAGGCTGATATAAATTTGAGATGATTTTGTTTCCCTAATTTGACTGATAATTCCATTATTTAGACCTTTTATCAAATTAATTTTTATTCTCACTGGCGCTTTTTTAGCTGGCGAGAAATGTATTCCATTGCAGAACTCTCAGCATATTTTAAGTTTCCAATACTTAATGATGCTCTTTGATTCTTTTATAATTCCATAGAAAATTCAATTATCTTAAAAGTATATTAATATACTTAAAATAGAATATTCAATGTAATTTGCAATAATTAAATTAAGCGAATTCCATGCCAATTTAAAATTTTTATGTGATTTTTATTCTTTTTACAACAGTGATAACCATTATACTTTTCCATAAATATCAATAAATTAATACTTAAATAAAAGCAGTTTTACGACTAAATTCTGGCAATATCTCTCAATATTTTAGTGAAATTTTCTTTTTAAATTTCACTATATTTTGAGAACACCTCATTTTGGTGCCTATTTGCGATATCAAATAGAGCATGTGCAGTTTTTTGCCCCTTTTCAGTGAGTTGGAAAAATTGCTCGGTTTCAACTAACAGACCATCTTTTTTCAGGATTTCTGCAGCTTGTTCTACTTACTGCATCGGCATAGTAATATCACGAGGTAAATCTGCTTTACTTGAAGTTGTACCACTACCCATTTGTTTAGGAATATAATCATTTTGGTAAAACTTACAAAACGCGACTCATGAGATAGCAAACATTCTGGTTTAAATAACCGTAATGCATCTTGCCCAATTCACTTTCTTGGATGGACTGTTTCAATTGAACCATGGGATACGGTGTAACAGCGTAATAAGCTCAGAATTTGCTGAGTCTTGTAGTGAATCATGGCCTGTACTTTAAAGGTGTGCTTCTTTTTCTTTCCGCTATAGCTTTTCTTCTGTTTTATTAGGCCTTTGAATTGGAATTTCTGTGGCATCTACGATCACCACATTCCGGTCGATCCCTTCGCCTTCGGGTATATTAAACAGATTGGACTGAATCAGACAATCTTCAACATGACGTACAATTCGTGAGGCTGTTGGCTCTGAACCCCCGTAACTCGTCACAACGTGAAAACGTTCGGTATTCCCGCCAATAACACAGACAGAGCAGAACCTGATCCTCCAGGCTTAACTTGGGCAGTCTGACTTTGGCAGAGACATGCATTTTCAATTGCTCAACCATTAAATAAAAGGTTGATCATGAGATGCCCGTGTATCACTTGAACTGAGGATCAGAAAGCTTGTGTGAATCGATGTAGTTCATCCGCAGATTATGCACGAATGTTAAAAAATCTGGAGTGTAAATATTAACAAAAAAGAGGATCTTTTTTTTATTTATGAAAGAGATCAATTGAAGCTTTATACCAACAATTATTAAGCTAGGGTAAGAATAAAAAGTGTACTTTAAGTGCTGCAATGCGTAAGCTTATACATCTATGTTATGACGTGTTAAAACATTAGACTGCCTATGAGAGAGATTATTTATTGAGCGAATAATCTAAAAACCTGATTGACTACCAAGACAGTATCTCATCTCAAGAAAGTGGGGTCTCCGACAAACTCGATACGGTTCACTTAAATTAACTTTCGCAAAAGATCTCATGATTAAAAAAAGAATCACATTATAAAATACTTTAAGAATTTACCTCAAAATATACCTTTTTAGTATTTAAAGATACCGAAACAAGACTAGATAAGGGTATTACATTTAAATTAAGGTATATATCAACAATCATTCAATAAACAATATCAGGATCGATGCAAGTTTCACTCATAAAATGATTTAAAAAATATGATGTGAAAGCCAGCATGATGGCAATATTAAGGAGATCGCCATGACAGACGCAAATGTTAGAATTTTCGACACGGAAGAAGTACAAAACTTCATCAACTTGCTCAGCGGAATTGAGCAAGAAGGTGGCAACCCGCGTACTAAACAAATCATTCACCGTGTGGTTTCTGACCTATTTAAAACCATTGAAGATTTAGACATTACATCTGACGAATATTGGGCTGCGGTTGCCTATATCAACCAATTGGGTACCAGCCATGAAGCGGGCTTACTTTCTCCAGGTTTAGGTTTTGACCATTTCTTAGATATGCGTATGGATGCAGCCGATGCAGCATTAGGCATTGACAACCCAACGCCGCGTACTATTGAAGGCCCTCTTTATGTTGCTGGCGCGCCTGTTTCACAAGGTTTTGCCCGCATGGATGATGGCAGCGATCCAAATGGCCATACGCTCATGCTGCATGGCACAATTTATAATGCAGACGGTCAACCGATTCCAAATGCACAAGTTGAAATTTGGCATGCCAACACCAAAGGTTTCTATTCACACTTTGACCCAACTGGCGAACAAACACCGTTCAACATGCGCCGTACTATTATGACCGATGCACAAGGTCATTATCGTGTACAAACGATTCTGCCAGCAGGTTATGGCTGCCCACCAGATGGCCCAACACAGCAATTGCTTAACCAATTAGGCCGCCACGGTAACCGCCCTGCACACATCCACTTCTTCGTGTCTGCGGACGGTCATCGTAAACTGACAACGCAAATCAACGTGGCTGGCGACCCGTACACTTACGATGACTTTGCTTATGCAACACGTGAAGGCCTTGTGGTTGAAGCTGTAGAGCATACAGATGCAGCAGCAAGTCAAGCCAATGGCGTTGAAGGTCCATTTGCTGAAATGGTATTTGACCTTAAGCTAAGCCGTCTAGTCGATGGTGTGGATAACCAATTGGTCGACCGCCCTCGCCTGCAAGCTTGATGCCGTTAAAAGTAATATTTTGAATCTTGAAATCAGGCGAGCTGTCACAGCTTAGCCTGATTTATTTTATGGAAAAGATATTAATATGGATATTCAAACTTTTGATGCAGCGATCCATGAAATTTTAGCTGTTCTCCCTGAATATAATATGCCTTTGGCTCGACTGCGCGCCATCGTACAGGCCGGTCAACTCCCAACAGTGACGGTGATTGGTAAATATAACCATGGTAAAAGCCGGTTATTAAACGAACTGATTGGTGATGATATTTTCTCGGTTGCAGATAAACGAGAGACTGTGACTCTCTCCGAGCATCTGCAGCACAATATCCGCTGGCTAGATGCGCCAGGTTTGGATGCTGATGTCGCGACAATCGATGATCAACATGCCCAAGATGCGATGTGGAATAAAGCCGATATCCGCTTAATGATCCATTCAGTACGTGAGGGTGAATTTGATCCTTATGAACTCCGGTTATTTCAGCAATTCGAGCAAGATGCCGCGCAAACACAGCGCCAAAGCGTTTTAGTACTGACTCAAATTGACCAGATTCCAGATCAAACTGTTTTAGCGCACATTATTGACAGTATTCAAAAACAAGCTCCGGCTGCAACCGTGCTGCCTGTGTCAGCAACACGTCATCGTCAAGGCATAGAAAATTCCAAAACCCTGCTTGTACAACGCAGCGGCATCCCTGAATTACAGCAAACACTCAGCCGCGTGATTGAAAAAGTACCCGCTGTCCGCCAGTTTGAAACAAATAAAATCTTTACGGATCTCACAGCACAATTGTCGCAGCTGCAACAAACTACCCAGGCCAATATTCAGCAACTCAGCGTAACCCTAGACCATCAACGCCAAGCTTTTGAGCATGATCTCAATCAAGTTCTGGATAAAGTCCGTGAAGACTTACAGCCAATTCTGCACGTTTCTGGACAAGATGACTCCCTAGAGCCGGATTCCTTTGCCAATATGTATAAAGTAACCGCAGGCAAACGTGACCGCAACCGCATTCAAGTCGCTTATTCCCGCGCCTGTATCGAGATTAATAGCCATCTGGTTCGCTACGGTGTGGTCAGTTTGCCGGACACACAAAAAAGCAATGTCCGCAGTCTGGACACGGTCATGGTTGCGGTGATGGGTATTTCAGTCAAACTGCGCAAAGATTTAAAGCTTATTTTTGAGGACGAATCAGGACGTCAGCGTTTAGACCGTGAATTTGCCCATTATTTTGAAGGCTCTGCTGACCGCATGCACTTAAAAGAACAATTACAAGACTTGCAGCAGCAACTTCAACAGATCCAACAAGCCCAACACGCCTCAGCCACTTTGGAGCTTGCATCATGATCCATGACCCAATTCAAACCTTTATTCATGCCACCGAAGCTTTTGATCAGCCTGAGCAGGACATCCTGCTGCATTTAAATAAAATGCATACTTGGCATCAGCAACTGGCGATCAATCTCAATCATCAGCGTTTGAATAGCTGCGGACTGGCTTTTCACAGCAAAATGGCTCAAGACATCGCCGCCCTCAATGCACAGCTCGAACATTATCTTGCTAATTGGGAAACGCAATTAGAAACGCTGCAAGCTGCGCAATCCATCTCAGACCATTTTGACGATAAAATTATTTTGCTAATTTTCGGAAAATTTAATGCAGGCAAAAGTTCGTTATGTAATGCATTGGCTGAATGTTTTCGCAGACGGCAGCAAAGTGTTGAATATTTTTATCTCAATGCCGGTAAAATTATTGAAAGTCAGGAGCATTTTAAAGAAGGCGCAACTGAAACCACCACACGCATACAAGGTGTTTGCCTAGGCAAAAATTTGATTTTGCTCGATACTCCAGGATTACATTCAGTTACGCCAGAAAATGCCGCATTAACCCAGCGCTTTTTGGACAGTGCCGATGGCGTGCTGTGGTTAAGCAGTTCATCCTCACCCGGTCAGGTTAAAGAGTTGGCTACTCTGGGGCAGGAATTACGCCGACACAAACCGTTATTGCCCGTAATTACCCGCAGTGATTATTTTGAAGAAGATGAAGTCGATGGTGATATTTGCCAAGTCTTACGCAATAAAAGCGCTAATCAACGTTATCTGCAAGAAACTGATGTGCATACCCGTGCGATTGATCAGCTTATCGCAATGCAGGTTGATCCTGTCTTGCTACAATCCCCAATTTCGACTTCTTCACAGATGTTAAAAAATGCGGACTTCAATGATCAGGCGATGCAAAGTGCCGGGTTTAACCACTTATTTGATGCGCTTTTGCATTTAACCCAACCCGCCTTGGCCTATAAACAGCGCAAACCCGCAGAAGCATTGATGCATCATTTGCAGGAACAAATCTTAGCGCCTTTACAGTTGGAAGCTGTGCCGCAACTGCATCAATTGCAGCAACTTCTGAACAATGCCAGCAGCGCATTGACAGAGAGTAAAGAGCAAATCATGACGCAAACATGGCGCAGCATGATTGCAAGCTTGCCAAAGCTATTAGAACAATATGCTGAACAGCAAGCAGTAAATGAACTGTATAGCGCATTAACACAACAGGCAGAGCAGCTTCTATCCCAACAGATTTCGAGTAATTTAGTCGATTATCAGCTGTCCCATGCGCCGCTCGAACCCTTGCAATTCTCTGAATATCTGACTTATGAAGTAATTTATGCAGATGATGGTAAAGAAATTTTAGCTATTGGGCATGACCGCTTATATAGTGAAATTTCACAGGGCTTATGGCAGCAACTGGACCGCTATACCGATGAGCTTGTTGCGCAATGCCAAAAGGTACTGACCAATATTCAAGAAAAAATTGAAACTATTCAGCAAGGCTTGATCAATGATGAACAAGAGCTGCAGCACATTGCACAGCATTTAAGGATGAAAAATTTAGAGCAAGTGTAATTGCAATATAGAGAGATTTTGAATCAACAGTATGCAATTCATAAGGTGTCAAACACATTACACCGCATTAATCCTCCTTCAGTTGAATCGGTCTCCCTTCTTCCTCAAACACTTGTTTAATGCATTCTAAAATATTGGGAATATACGCGCTCTGATCCATATTCCGAACTGATAAGGAAATTGGGCTGTAAGCGTCCAAATCTAAAATTGGGATATAGATTAAATTTTTCATCCCAATATCACTGGCGCTTTCAGGAATTAAACAAATCCCCTCACCAGAAGACACCAAACCGAGCGCTAAATGGATTTCACGGACTTCGATCAACTTCTTCGGCACTAAACCCAGTTCAGTAAAAATAGACTGAATCAAGGTTGAAAAATTAGGTCTAGGTGTAAGTGGATAAGAGAAAATCGACTCATCGAGAATTTGTGATAAATACACGCCTGTGTCAATAAACTCTGCCAAATGATGATTTTTATGCACAGCAAGTTTAAGGCGTTCTTTGTGCAATAATAAACGCATAATGGATGGATCAGTTAACCTTAAACGTCCAAAACCGATATCAATTTTACCTGCTTTTAAGGCTTCAATCTGATCCCGTGTTCCGCACTCGATTAATTCCACATGAATGTCTGGGTAACGCTGTCGAAATAAATAGATGATTTGCGGCAATAATGCATATAGCAATGAACTGACATAACCAATCCGCACCGTCTTATCCACTGCATTGATACGTCGAGCCATGGACGTCGCTTGTGCAGTATGGGTTAAAATCTGTACAGCATGTTCATAGAAGAACATACCCGCCTCAGTAGTTTTGACCGGACGAGACCCGCGTTCAAATAAAGTAATGCCTAATTCTTCTTCTAACTTTTGAATTTGCCGGCTCAAAGGCGGCTGGGCAATGCATAACTTTTCAGCCGCTTTGGTGATGCTTTGCTCTTCCACCACCGTCACAAAATAGCGTAGATGTCTTAATTCCATTTATATACCTTTTAGGTATTCAAAAATACCGATTTTGCTCTAGTTTAAGATATTACATTAACTTAGGGTATATAAATAGATAAACACTGAAGAAAGATTTGCAATGTATAAGTCCATAGAAACTTTGCTTGTTGAGATTCCAACCATCCGTCCGCATAAGATGGCGGTTGCAACAATGCAAACACAAACCTTAGTACTGGTGAAAATAAGCACGGAAGACGGCTTTATCGGCTGGGGCGAAGCAACCACAATTGGTGGCTTAGGCTATGGCGAAGAAAGTCCTGAAAGTGTTAAAACCAATATTGAAACCTATTTTTCGCCTTTATTAAAAACGTTAAATGGTTTAAACGTCGCACAAACGATGCAAATCATTAACCGTAATATTAATGGCAACCGTTTTGCTAAATGCGCCATTCAAACCGCATTATTAGATATCCAAGCGCAGCGTCTTGGCTTGCCTTTAAGTGAAGTCTTAGGCGGCCGTTTGCGTGACAGTATTTCAGTCTTATGGGTACTGGCTTCGGGCAATACTGAAAAAGACATTGCTGAAGCGCAAAAAATGATTGCAAGCAAACGTCACAATATATTCAAACTCAAAATCGGTTCACGCCCTGTGGAACAAGATGTTGAACATGTTTTAGCGATCAAAAAAGCCTTAGGCGATGACGTTTCCATTCGTGTCGATGTCAATCGTGCTTGGACTGAATTGACTGCGATTAAAGGCATTCAAATGCTGCAAGATGGTGGTGTTGACCTGATTGAGCAGCCTTGCGCAATCAACAATATCGATGCGATGGAACGCTTAACCCGTAAATTCGATATTGCCATCATGGCGGATGAATCCCTCATGGGTCCGCAAAGCGCTTATGAACTGGCAAAACGTAATGCTGCCTCTGTTTTTGCAGTCAAAATTGCACAATCAGGTGGTTTAATTGAAGGCTGTGAAGTTGGGAAAATTGCTAATCTTGCAGGTATTGACCTTTACGGCGGTACGATGCTAGAAGGCCCTGTCGGTACGATTGCTTCTGCACACGTATTTTCAACCTTCAGTAATTTAACATACGGCACTGAATTATTTGGTCCATTGCTACTGACTGAACAAATTTTAAAAACCCCACTTCAATACGAAAATTTTGAGCTGAAAATCCCAACAGGTTTAGGTTTAGGTATTGAATTGGATCAAGACAAAATCGACAACTTACGACGTCAATAATTGAAGGAGACATCATGCTTTTCCAAGTCAAAATGGACGTAAATATTCCGTTAGATATGCCAAGCGATAAAGCCAATGAAATTAAAGCAGTTGAAAAGGCTTATTCTCAAGATTTACAGCGACAAGGCAAATGGCGTCATATTTGGCGCATTACTGGTCAATATTCCAACATCAGTATTTTTGATGTTGAGAGCAATGAAGAATTGCACAATATCCTGCAAGGCTTACCGCTGTACCCTTACATGGATATTCAAGTGACTGCCTTAAATCGTCATCCTTCTTCAATTCGTGAAGATGACACCTGATAAAAAATCAAATCACTCTAATACCTTAGAGTGATTTGAATCCATTTTAGAAACTGCTATTTACAGCTGAATGATTCAATAACCAAGCTTCAAATTAACGCTCAATTTGTAAAGTGATGGCAACGCCATAATTTTTATGCATAAGTATTTTGAAGCGATATTTACGCATAGCAATTCATGAAAATGCAGATAAGGTTAGCCAGATGATTGATAAAAGCTCAACTTCCTTTGTGGAAACTCTTTCCCAAATTAAAGACGGTTCTACCATTATGATCGGTGGTTTCGGTACAGCGGGGCAGCCTGCTGAACTGATTGATGGTCTGATCGAATTGGGTATTAAAGACCTGATTATTGTCAACAACAATGCCGGTAATGATGATTATGGTCTGGCAAAACTGCTTAAAGCTGGTGCTGTTCGTAAAATCATTTGCTCTTTCCCGCGTCAGTCTGACTCGTGGGTATTTGACGAGTTATATCGTGCAGGCAAGATTGAACTGGAACTGGTGCCGCAAGGTAATCTGGCTTGCCGTATTCAGGCAGCAGGTATGGGCTTAGGTCCAATCTATACCCCTACCGGTTTTGGTACCTTGCTGGCTGAAGGCAAACCGACCATTAACTACGAAGGTAAAGACTACGTTTTAGAAAATCCAATTAAAGCTGACTTTGCCTTGATTAAAGCTTCTAAAGGCGACCGTTGGGGCAATCTGGTCTACCGAAAATCTGCGCGTAACTTCGGCCCAATCATGGCAATGGCAGCAGATGTGACCATCGCTCAAGTTTCTGAAGTGGTTGAACTGGGTGCATTGGATCCAGAGCACATCATCACCCCGGGAATTTTTGTTCAACACGTTGTTCAAGTTAAACCTGCACAATAATTGGCATCGGAGATAAATAATGAGCTATAGTAAACTGACCCGTGACCAGATCGCTGAACGTGTGGCACAAGATATTCCTGATGGTGCCTATGTCAACTTGGGTATCGGTTTACCAACTAAAATTTCAAATTACTTACCTTCAGACAAAGATGTTTTTCTACACTCTGAAAATGGTTTATTGGCATTTGGTCCACCACCAGCAAAAGGCGAAGAAGACCCTGAGCTGATCAATGCAGGTAAAGAATTTGTCACCATGCTCACTGGCGGTGCTTTTTTCCATCATGGTGATTCATTCGCAATGATGCGTGGTGGTCACTTAGACATCGCAGTATTAGGTGCTTTCCAGGTGGCTGAAAATGGTGACTTGGCGAATTGGCATACTGGCGCACCAGATGCAATTCCTGCAGTCGGCGGTGCAATGGATCTGGCTGTTGGCGCTAAGAAAGTCTTTATTACCACCGATCATGTGACCAAAAAAGGCGAGCCAAAAATTGTGGTTGAACTGTCTTATCCTGCGACTGGCCTGAAATGTGTCGACCGTATCTATACCGACCTGTGCGTGATTGATGTCACCCCTGAAGGTATGACAGTGATTGAGAAAGTCGAAGGTCTGTCATTTGAAGAATTGCAGTCATTGACTGGCGCCAAGTTGATTGATGCGACTCAAGCTTAAGTAGTTTCAAAAGATAAATCCCCCTATATCCCCATTTTTCAAAGGGGGGACTTCACACAAAAGAAATTTCAACTGAGTGTAAAGTCTCCCTCCTTTCAGGAGGGATTAAGGGAGGTAAAAGGAAAAGACAATGAAAAACGCATATATCATTGATGCCATCCGTACTCCATTCGGCCGTTATGCCGGTGGCCTCGCACCTGTCCGTGCAGATGACTTAGGTGCTGTACCAATCAAAGCCTTGATGGAACGCAATCCATCGGTGAACTGGGAACAGGTTGATGACGTGATTTATGGCTGTGCCAACCAGGCCGGTGAAGACAACCGTAACGTCGGTCGCATGTCTTCACTGCTTGCAGGTGTGCCTTATCATGTGCCGGCAACGACCGTGAACCGCCTGTGTGGTTCATCGATGGATGCAGTTGCGATGGCAGCACGTGCGATTAAAGCCGGTGAAGCCCATCTGATTATTGCCGGCGGTGTAGAAAGCATGTCGCGTGCTCCATTCGTGATGGGCAAGTCAGAAACAGCGTATGGCCGTAGCCAGAAGATTGAAGACACCACCATGGGCTGGCGTTTCATTAACCCGAAACTGAAAGAAATGTATGGCGTAGAAACCATGCCGCAAACCGCTGAAAACCTGGCGGAACAGTTCAACATTAACCGTGCCGACCAGGATCAGTTTGCTTTAACCAGCCAGCAACGTACTGCTGCTGCGCAAGCACGTGGTTTCTTTGACAAAGAAATTATTGCAGTGGAAATTCCACAACGTAAAGGCGAACCTGTGGTTGTTGCTAAAGATGAACATCCACGTGCATCAACTACCGCAGAAGCTTTGGCAAAACTGAAACCTGTGGTCAAAGCAGATGGTACGGTAACGGCAGGTAATGCTTCAGGGATTAACGATGGTGCAGCTGCTCTTTTAATCGCATCTGATGAAGCGGTTGCTCAACACGGTTTAAAACCACGTGCCAAAATTATTGGTTCAACTGTTGTTGGTGTTGAACCACGCATCATGGGCTTTGGTCCAGCACCTGCCATCAAGAAACTATTGGCGCAAACTGGTCTGACTTTAGAGCAGATGGATGTGATCGAGCTGAATGAAGCTTTTGCTGCTCAAGCGTTGGCATGTACCCGTGATTTGGGTATCGAAGACGGTTCTGAGAAAGTCAATCCAAATGGCGGTGCGATTGCTTTGGGTCATCCACTGGGTGCATCTGGCGCGCGTTTGGTGACGACTGCACTGAACCAGCTTGAACAAACCGGTGGTCAATACGCTCTATGTTCAATGTGTATTGGTGTCGGTCAAGGTATCGCTTTGATTATTGAACGCGTTTAATCCTCATTCAAAGTCCCCTTCTTGCGCTTCAGCTTAAAGCAGTGCTTAAGCCTTGCTCAGGGGGATTTAGGGGGATTTGTAAGATTAAGGATTTAAAAATGCCAACATTTACATCAAATGATGCACAAATTAATTACCAGACTTTTGGTGATGCTGCAAAACCTGCACTGGTTTTCTCAAATTCACTGGGTACCAACTTCAAAATGTGGCAACCACAAATTGATTTTTTCCAGCAAGATTTCTTTGTGATTTGCTACGACACCCGTGGCCATGGGGCTTCATCTGCACCACAAGGTCCGTATAGCATCGATCAACTGGGTCAAGACGTGGTGAATCTACTTGATCATTTAAACATTGAAAAAGCGGCATTCTGCGGTATTTCAATGGGCGGTTTAACCGGTCAATGGTTGGCAATTAACCGTCCAGAACGCTTTAATCAGGTGGTGGTGTGCAATACAGCAGCAAAAATCGGTCAGGAACAGGCCTGGAATGACCGTGCTGCACTGGTTCGTGAACAAGGTTTACAACCGATTGCGTCTACTGCAGCATCACGCTGGTTTACTGAGCCCTTTATCCAAAGTAACACAGCAGTTGTAGAATCTTTAAGTAACGACCTTGGTGCTGGCAGCCCAGAAGGTTATGCAAGTTGCTGTGAAGCTTTGGCTAAAGCGGATCTTCGTGAAAAACTTAAAACGATTACGGTCCCCACGCTTGTCGTGGCAGGCTTACAAGACCCTGTAACCACCATTGCTGATGGGGAATACATGGTTGAGCATATTCCAAATAGTCAGTTATTTAAAATTGATGCATCTCATATATCCAATATAGAACAGCCTAGAGTATTTAATTACATTCTAAATAAGTTTTTAAACGCATAGTTTTACTGGGCTTTGTGGCGCAAAGATTTAAAGATCAGGGTTACCCAAAGCTACTCAGGCTTAAGTGACAACTTGGGGATGAGGTCGGCCTAATTCCGTAAATCTATTCAACACTGCCACACGTGCATGAATCTCATTCACTTGGCTCTGAAAATTTCTGGCGCTGAGTTTATCTCCCAATAATTTGATGCAATGCATATTGGTTTCTACCAAGCTTCGGCGATGATACCCAGACCACTTTTTCCAAATTGTTCTTCCTAGACATTTCACCGTTTTCAATAATTCATTTCTCTCTAGCGAGCTGGTGCATGTATCTTTCCAGGGCTTCGCATTCTTTCTTGGCGGAATCACTGTATATGCCTGTCGATCTGAAATGACTTTTCTGCAGTCTTTCGTGTCATAAGCCCCATCTGTTTAGACAGAATCAATCTACTCACCTTGTGGAATCTGATCAAGTAAATCACCGAGTACCTGTGAATCACTGACATTGTTTGTAGTGAGCTGAACGGCACGTATTTGCAGCGTTTCAGCATCTATACCAAGGTGGAGTTTACGCCATTGTCGACGATATTCAGGCTGATGTTTCTTACGTTTCCACTCACCTTCACCTAAAAATTTCAAGCCAGTTGAATCGATGAGTAGATGAAGTCCATCATTACTTTTCTAATAGCGAATCGCAATATCAATATACTTTTGTCTTCGACAAGATAGTGGAATAATCTGGTGCTGTCCAATCTAATCCGCTAAGACGAATGAGACTTTGAACAAATCCTGTGACCATTCGTAGAGTTAAACGAAATAAGACTTTCATCATTAAACAGCATTGAATAGCTGTATCTGAGTAGGTTTGATTTCGCCCTTGTTTGCCTTTGAGTTGAGCATGCCATTGAGTAGTGGGATCGAACCAAATTGATATATTTCCTCTATTGATCAAGGCTCTATTGTAAGAGGACCAATTGGTTGTCCGATAGATTTTAGGTACAGGCTTATTCATTTGAGAATTATATGGCTGATTAAGCTTTCAAGGTGTCTACAAAATTGGTGGCTATTCAAGATTCTAAAGTTCATCATCTTTCTATTCTCAATCAAAAATACGAGCATGAACTGGCGCTGTTTAAACAGCACAAATTCGGTAGTAAAAACGAACATCTCACCGCAAAACAAATCCATCTGTGGGATGAGGCGGTCGAAGAAGATATCGCAGCAGTCGATCTGGAACTGGAGCGGCTGAATGCAGATAAAACCGATGCAGCAACACAGAAAGCCACAGTCAACAAACCTAAACGTCGACTGCTACCCGATCATCTACACACCATCCGTATTGAGCATGAACCTGCATCAACCCAATGCAGTTGTGGCTGCCAGTTACGTCGTATCGGCGAAGATATCAGTGAAAAACTGCATTTCAGACCGGCACAGTTCTATAAGGAACAGCATGTACGTGGCAAATGGGTCTGTGATCAGTGTGACACCCTGACTCAGCAAGCGATGCCCGCCTATGTGATTGATAAAGGTATTGCCAGTCCTGAACTGCTCAGCCATGTGCTGGTATCGAAGTATGCCGATCATTTGCCGCTGTACCGTCAGCGCCTGATCTATCAGCGGGCGGGCATTGATCTGTCCAGATCTACTTTATCTGACTGGATTGGTCGCTGCGGTGTGGAACTGGAACCTCTGGCCAATGCCTTAAAACAGGTGGTGCTGCAACAGCGGGTGATCCATGCCGATGAAACGCCGGTCACCATTATGCGGATGGGTGATAATGAGAAAAAACCAAAGAAAGGTTATGTCTGGGCCTATGCCACCACACAGTACAATCCAGTTCAAGCGGTGATCTATGACTTTCAGGATAGCCGTTCAGGTCAGCATGCAGAAGAGTTCCTGAATGGCTGGCAGGGCCATCTGGTCTGTGATGATTACAGTGGTTATAAAGCACGCTTTAAATCAGGCGATGTCATTGAGGTGGGCTGCATGGCACATGCACGTCGTAAATTTCATGAACTGCATGTGACCGGGAAAAGTCAGATCGCTGAACAGGCATTAGTGCTGATTCAGAAACTGTATGCCATAGAAGCAGAACTCAGGAAAAAGACCGATGGTACAGCAGAACATCGCCGCGAATATCGGCAAAAGCATAGTCAACCGGTGATGCAACAACTGTATGAATGGCTCAACCAACATTATCTGACGGTGCCATCGAGTTCTCCAACTGCCAAGGCGATCAATTACAGCCTAAAACGTTGGCAGGCACTCTGCCGCTATCTGGATGATGGTAATTTGCCTATAGATAATAACTGGATTGAAGTGCGACACGAAGTCGCTTAATGAAGTTGTTCCCCCTGCGGGAACCACCCGTGTCACCGGGTGAATCTAGAAGGCTGAATAAAGAGCGCCTTCGACAATGTAACGAGGCACCGCAAGGTGCGGGGTATCAATCGTGAGAGGCGTACCCTTCTGGCAGCCATAGCCGGACAAGGGCTAGATAATCGGTATGGTGAACACATGTGAATCTGCGTAACGATCGTTAAGTTGAACGAGCGGAAATGGCTGATACGCTCGAACCAAAACGGTAATGGAGGTGGGAATTGCGTCTTTCGACTACGCATTCGTGACCCATACGCCTCCCGGTCGATAGCAGGCACCTAAGCCGATGTACTTCAGTAAGCGGAACGTGGAAATCCCGTATTACTCCCATTGGGAAAGCAGTTTGCAAAAACTGCCCATGGTGATGCGGGCGAAGGAACGAGGAAAAAGCGAATGCCAGTCTGTAATGGGTTGGATAGAGGTTGAAACATTACCCCACGCGAAAGCGGGCTGACGTCCTTATGGTCTCTCATCACAAGAGAGTGTGTAGAACCCTTTTAATGGAGGGAGAGCAAATGAATGCAGCAGTATCAGCGTGTGCACCTTCCAGCACATCGTGGGACAGCATCGATTGGATTGCTGTACAGCGTCATGTCAGAGGGCTGCAAGCGCGTATTGTGAAGGCGGTACAAGACGGCAGGCATAACAAGGCGAAAGCTTTGCAATGGCTGCTGACTCACTCGTTTAGTGGCAAAGCATTGGCCGTCAAACGAGTGTCTGAAAACAAAGGCAAAAACACGGCTGGGGTCGACAAGGTGACTTGGAATACACCCAAGGCCAAGACCGGTGCGATGATGTCGTTGAAGAGGCGAGGTTACACGCCCCTTCCGCTTCGGAGAGTCCTTATTCCGAAGAAAAATGGCAAGATGAGACCTCTCGGGATACCCACGATGAAATGCCGGGCCATGCAGGCGCTCCATCTGCTGGCTTTGGAACCCATCGCGGAGACCATCGCTGATCGGAACTCTTATGGGTTCAGACCGCAACGCTCAACCGCGGATGCTGCAGCACAGTGCTTTGGTGTGCTGTCAAGAAAAGTAAGTGCGGAGTGGGTGCTAGAGGGTGACATTCAAGGCTGTTTCGACAATATCAGCCATGACTGGATGATCGCCAACCTCCCAATGGACAAGGTGATTCTACGGAAATGGCTCAAAGCCGGTTACGTCTACCAAAGCAAGCTGTTTCCCAGTCTTTCCGGAACACCGCAAGGAGGTATTATCTCCCCGGTGCTGGCCAACATGACCTTGGACGGACTGGAAACGATGCTGGCGAAGAGGTTCTCTAACGCCAAATGGACAGGCAAAAAGCTGCAACTGGTACGGTATGCGGATGATTTCATCATCACGGGGTATTCTAAAGAGTGGCTCGAAAATGAAGTTCGTCCTGCCGTGGTTGAATTTCTGGCGCAGCGCGGTCTCGTGCTCTCTCAGGAAAAGACCAAAATCACGCACATAGGGAACGGGTTCGATTTTCTTGGCTGGAACGTACGTAAGTACAACGGCAAGCTACTGATCAAGCCGTCAAAGGCAAACATCAGCGCTCATCTTGACAAGCTGCGAGCATTAATCAATGCAAACAAAGCGACACGACAGGCCACTTTGATCGGTTTGCTCAACCCGATTCTAAGGGGTTGGGCCAACTATCACAGTCATGTCGTTGCCAAGAAGGTTTTCAACCAGGTAGACAACGCAGTGTGGGAAATGCTCTGGCGATGGGCTGTACGTCGCCACCCTCGCAAGACACTCCGATGGGTCAAAGATCGGTATTTCAAAGTACAAGGAGCGCGTCGATGGGTGTTCTCATGTGATGAACAGTCCGCCGATGGTCGGAAGCGACAATACACATTAGTGTCTGCCTCGGACACGCCAATTGTGCGACATATCAAGATCAAGGCTGCTGCTAACCCTCATGACCCCGCATGGGATGAGTACTTCGAATCCCGATGGGGTAAAAGAATGCTGGTCTCCGCAAAGGGGCGAGCCAAGCTGTATCGGGTGTGGCTAAAACAAGGTGGTCGCTGCTGCGCCTGTCTTAAACCAGTCACCAAAGATACACCATGGCACAGCCGTCATATTGTGAAGCTAAGTCATGGTGGAACGGATGCAGTTGCTAATCTTGAGATTTACCATCTGTATTGTCCGAGGAGTGTTCAGTTTGCCAATGTCAACGATGTATAACCGGGTGCCGAATGGCGCCTTAGCAGAGGCTTGAGCCGTGTGCTGGGAAACTCGCATGCACGGTTCTTAGGGGGTTGGACGTAGGTAACTGCGTCTGACTACCCGACAATCAGATGCGTCCCTGGGCGTTGGGACGTAAGAACTGGCTGTTTGCTGGCTCGCTGCGCAGCGGCCAACGAGCTGCCAATATCATGACTTTAATCCAGTCAGCAAAGCTGAATGGACTGGATCCGTATGCCTATTTAAGTGATGTGCTGAAAAGGCTGCCGACGCATAAAGTGACCCAAATAGAAGAATTACTGCCACACCGCTGGAAATCCGACCAAAATTAAAAAATAGGCATGGGATTCAGCGGACGCTTACTATGCAGATGCGACAATGGACCTGAGTTTATCAGGCATAAATTCGTACGCTGGGCAACTGAACACGGTATTTGTATTGAATATATTCAACCAGGTAAACCACAGCAAAATGCATATATTGAACGTTATAATCGAACCATACGTTATAGTTGGCTGAGCAAACATTTATTTGATACTTTGGCTGAAGTACAAGATTATGCAACAAACTGGTTGTGGCATTACAATCATGAAAGACCACACGAAGCCAACAAAGGAAGGCCACCTTTAATGGCTGCTTAACCTCTACTTTTAGCTTCGGTTATTTATGGGAGGATTACCCGAGAATGATTCATCATTTCGATCAACTCTTCATCCATTTCAAATGGAATCACATCTACTACTGGATCAAATGTTTCTTCGATGAATAAAAGATCATCAACACCACTAACTTTTAAAAGCGTTGGTTCAACAAAATAACCTGTACCTTCCAGCACTTTACCGCCTGTAATCACTTGATTATTTTGTTGTGCGATATCGAAATAATGCTTCACTTTTCCAAAGTGTGGTTTATTTGACAAACGACCGAACATACTTGATTCATCTAATGGCGAACCAATTTTTAACTGTTGCACCGCAGTAGATACTTTACTAACCAATTCGTCATATTTTGACTGACGTACAAAGAATCGTTCTGGCACTGCACAGACTTGACCTTAGTGTACAAAAAATTGTTTGTAGTAATTTCTATAAAATTTCATCAATATTAGATCAGCAAGAATCGCAACCGCATTTTTACCGCCTAACTCTCCAAAATTTAATATTGTCACTAGACATCGTTTGCAACATATTTTTTAGTAAATGAGCACTCATATTATGATTGATAAGTTAGCCAAAATAATCTGTAATAATACGCTGCTTAAACAATTTTTCACGCGAAAGATGGACAGAAATATGACTAAACAAGCTCTACAGGTACATCGCAATATGTTCATTGCAATTCAGCAGAATAATATCACCCTCGCTTAAATATATGTTTTAACTGCGATATTTCAGCAGAATTTTACCGGTATATTGTAAAATAAGAAAACAAAAACGATCGTTGACTCGATCCAATATTTCAGGTTTTCGTTCAATGAAACTAGCGTTGCTTTTAATAAAAGCCATTTCAGTTTGCCCCAGTAAAAACGAATTTACTTCTCCAATGAAATTTGGCTATCAAATCGGGTTTGAAATTCTCCACATATCTCTTAAATATGCAGTGTCCATGTACGCATGGCATTATTAGAATTGTTCACTCTATGTACCTTGACTGAAATAGATGAAATAATCAAAAACTATTACCCACACGCCTATCCTTGCTTGTTTTGGTAATAGCCATTTTTTTCAAAGAATTAAATCATTCATCCTTTTAATCACGACCTTATAATACATATTCAATATTTGTAATATCTTAATTGCTCATATTTCATTTATTGGGCTTTTCAAGATTCGCTATTCAATGAACTTTCAATCATTTGATTGCGACAATTCATATAAATATTCACTCTGCGCTAACAATTCATCATCTTGATGAAATTTACCCACCAGTTGAATGCCTAGTGGCATGTTTTGCTGATACGCCACGGGAAAAGTCGTTACAGGCAAGCCCATGACCTGCCATGGACGGCTCATAAAAGGCTGTCCAGTTTTTTCTAAACCGAGTGGTGCAATACCCGGTGCAGCTGGTGCAATCGTAAAATCAATAGATTCCTTGTTTATCCAATTTACATAGTCTTTTTTAATTTTTTCAACGAATTTAAGGTGTTGTAAATAATCAGCATGAGCCATATTCAAACCGGCATGAATAAGTTCAGTAATATATTCATCCATTAAACCCGTATGAAATTCATATTGTAAATTTCGCGCCACTTCAAATGCCATAATCTTATAATGATGATCAGCCAAGGCTTTAATGTTGATATCTTCTGGAAGCTGTTCAAATGTGATGGATTCACACTGTACCCTGCTCATAAAACCTTTCATTGCACTTTGCATTTCAGGTTCTATTTCACCTAATTGATCACCTGAATAAACACCAATTCTTAGACTCTCTTTAACGATTTGTTTGGCTTTTAAGTCACTGCGTAGTTGAATGATTCTTCTCATCAATATTAAGTCAGAGAAATCATTTGCAAACATGCCCAAACTATCTAAAGATTGCGCGAGTGGTTGAATGTTTCTGAGCGAAAATTCTGCATGACTTGCTACATAGGCCAAACAGCCACAATATGCAGCAGGTCGTATCACAGAAGCTGCTGTTTGTGTACCTAATGCAAATGGTGTCATAGATGCTGCAATTGCTGCCGCTGAACCACTGGAAGAACCACCTGGTGTACGATTTGGATCATGCGGATTTTGCGTTTTTCCAGATTTAAAAAATGCAAATTCAGTGGTTACCGTTTTACCCATTAATATGCCGCCAGCCTTTTTAATTGCAATAACGACTGCTGCATCCATACTTGGAACACGGTTATCATGAATTTTTGAACCCATACGGGTTTCGATGCCTGCAGTATCTATCACATCTTTTACGGCAAAAGGTAAACCTTTTAAAATAGAATTTTTATAAAAATCCTCATTACTATAGTATTGACTTAAATATTCTTTTTTTGAAATAAGATGCTGCCACGCTTGAATATTAGGGTCGCGTTGTTCAATTCTTGAATAAAATGAATCAATGATCGCTTCTAAGCTGATTTCATTATTTTCAATCGCTTTTAATAACACATTAATACTTTTACAGTTCCATTGATCATTGGTCATTCTTATTCTCCGAATAACAATATTTTTGAATCTGCTGAACTAAATTGCTAAACCTGAATAGCGCTAAAATATGTATGAGCAGAATACTGAATAAATTTTAACGAACCGACGCAATACTCAGTCGGTTCGTTCGTCAGATCATCAACACTTATTTGATGCCTGCTATATCTCTTAAAATTTTAACAAATGAGTCTTGTTCATCTTTCGAGTATTTTGCTAAGACTTCATTTTGATGGCTGTCAGCAATATCAAACAAATAATGCGCCGTTTTCTTGCCCTTATCGGTTAATTTAAAAAAGCCTTCATTCTCAACCAAAAGCTCATCTTTTTTCAGAATTTCAGCTGCTTGCTCCACTTCACGCATCGGCATTGCAATGTCGCGCGGCAAATCAGCTTTGCTTGAAGCTGTACCGCTGCCTAAAACCAACAGCAAACGTGCTTCGCTGGTTCTGAAACCCGTAACCAATTGCTTTGGAATATAGTCATTTTGATAGAATTTAAATGCACGGCTCATTAAATAACACACATTGCGGTGCAAATGCCCTTGATGCATTTCACCAACACCATCTGCTTCTAGATCAACAGAGTCTTTCACTTGCAATAATGGATGTGGAATCACACCAGAGTAAGCGCCTTGATGATAAACCAGCGGACTGCGACCTTCATCATAGAAATTCACCACTTTGCCGACAATAATCCAATGATCACCGCCTTCTAAAATTTGATGGCGCTCACATTCAAATACTGCAGAACAATTGTCTAAGATTGGCGCTGCTCCAGCACCTTCACGATAGCTGGTCCCTTCGTATTTATCGATATTGCGGCGTGAAAATTTATTGGAAAGTTCAATTTGTGAACCCGATAAAATATTCACAGCAAAATGTGTGGCTTGCTCAAACACATGAAAGCTTGAAGATTTTTTATCAATACTCCACAAAATCAAAGCCGGATCGAGTGATACAGAGTTAAAACTGTTTGCTGTTACACCCACTTTTTCACCTTCAGCATTTTGCGCAGTCATGATAGTCACGCCTGTCGCAAAATTACCTAAAGCACGGCGGAATTTCATTGGATCAATTTGCACATTATCCATGGTTTTTAAAACGTTCATTTTATTTTCTCCTGAATTTTTTGTCCTAATTCCATAAAGATTCAATCAACCGAAATACTTGATAACCTGTTAAATATCGAGCACTAATCGCGCTGATTTTGATCTTGAACAGCACACTAAAATTTGCTCATTGCTGGCTTTTTCTTCATCCGTGAAATACACATCTCGATGATCTGGTTCGCCTTCAATCACATCGCACATACAGGTGCCGCATACGCCCTGCTCACACGACATTTCAATCTCAATACCTTCACGCGCCAATGCTTGTAAAATTGTTTCTTCGGCATTCACCATGATGATTTTACCGCTTTGCTGTGCAACGACTTCAAACGCATCGCCGCCTGTTTCAACTTCAACCTGAAAATATTCTTTATGAATCTGATTTTGAGGAAAGCTTTGTGTCTCAGCTAAATTAATCACCCAGTCCATAAAGCCGTTTGGACCGCAGGTATAAATATGGCTTGCTGAATCAATATCTTTAATTGCCGCTTCGAAGAACTCGCGATGGCTTGCGCCTTCGGATTTAAAATGAAACTTTGTGAATGCAGCGAGTGCGCTGTTTTTAATTTCATCCACAAATGCACAGCGTTCAGGGCTTGCACCGCAATAATGCAACTCGAAAGATGCGCCTTCTTGTACCAGTTGATACGCCATGGTAATGAGTGGGGTAATTCCAATCCCTCCGCCAATCAAAACGCTATGTTTTGCTGGAACTAAGGGGAATAGATTTTTAGGTTCACTGACCTGAATTTGCATGCCGTCTTTTAAGTCATCAAAAGCAGAAACTGAACCGCCACGTGACTCTGGATCACGTAAAATCCCTAAGCGGAACACCCCGTGCTGACTTGGGTTTTGACACAATGAATATTGGCGCACCATGCCATTTAGCAGATGCACATCAATGTGCGCGCCTGCTTCAATTTTTGGCAAAGCTGTAGAGGTTGCAGATTCAAACTCCATGACCGCAACATTTTCACCTTCTACATGACGGTTTTTAACAATAACATTATAAAGTGTAGTCATGATTTTTTCCCTCTTATGCGCCGCACCGAAAGGCTTAACGCATAAATAATCCACCGTTAATATCCCACGTTGCGCCTGTTACAAACGCAGCATTCGGGCTTGCCAACAATCCACACGTTTCAGCAATAAACTCCATGCTGCCTAAGGCTTTAACTGGAATATTCTGAATAAACTGCGCCATTTTTTCGTCCGACACCACACTATGTACAATTGGTGATTCCATTGGCCCCGGGGCAATGGAATTCACCGTTACACCTTTTGCTGCAAATTCTTTGGCAAAAATTTTGGTCAAAGTCACAATGGCGCCCTTTGTTGCGGCATAGTGCGCGCCTGTTGCCGTACCACCATTTTGCCCAGCTAATGACGCCATATTGACGATACGTCCATAGCCTTTATCCGCCATGTATTTACCGATGATCTGGCAGGCTTGGAACGTACCGCGCTGATTGACTTGTGTCACCCAATCAAAATCTGCTGCTGTAATGTCTAAAACAGGCGTTGCCTTAGTCACTGTTGCGTTGTTAATCAACACATCAAGCTTAGAAAATTTTTCTTCAATCCATTGCACAGCAGCATGAAAATCAGCCTCAATTGAAATATCCAATTTCAAAGGAAACATTTGCGCTGCATACGCGCTTTGCGCCTTGGCATTTTGGGCCTTTTCCAAAGTGCTTGCCGATAAAATGACTTGATGGCCTTGGCTTGCAAAATACTCTGCAATGACATTTCCTAAACCTGAAGCAGCACCAGTCACTAAAACAACGTGTTTCATATTTTTCTCCTAGAGAATGTAACTGATACCTGCCAAAGTATCGGTAGAGTTAACTAAGTTAATAATTTTACGATTGATTTTAAAACCTTTCTCACCATCACGTACCAAATGGAAAGTCACATCTGCGGTGTAATGCTTTAAGTTTTGCTTACGGAACTCACGCAAATTTTGCGCGCAGCGTAAAATAATTTCACCATCTTCATCTTTCACAATACGGACTCGGGAAACACTGCGCACCGTTTTTGCTTTTGGTGATGTTGAAATCGCTTCGCCATTTTCTAAACGATCTACACGCAATTTACGCATATGGTGATTGTCATAGGCATAGTTCAAATTATTTTCATAATCCGTCAATGCTGGATCGATTGGAATGATATACACGCCTTTTTCATTCCAAAGGTCTAACCATGCGCTATGTTCAGAATGGTCTAACATATCGGCTTCAGCCCAAACAAAAGCCGTAACTTCATTCAATAAGTTTAAATCAATTTTCATGGCGTTCTTCTCCTTAAGCCGTCATCAACTTTTTCCACTGCTGATAAGCAGCTCGCATCCCTGTTTCCGCACTAACATCACTTTTTAGACCATCTTCAGTTTCGATTTCGCCCGGTAAGCCGCGGTTCAGCATGATCCATAAGTCCTCACCTGCACTTGCACCGTGCTGTACACGCTCCCAAGCTTCAGCATCATCTGGTGTACCAAAACCAAATGGACCTTGAAAATGTTCATGCAAACGTAAACGGTATTGGTTCGCAACTTTCGGACCGCCATCCATCGTAATAACAGAGTGGTGAATTTCGGTTTTATCGACTGAAATCGGCTGCATAACCCGGAAGAACGCCATTGAGCAGGCAATATTCGGGAAAATATTTAAGTTAAAGCCGGAACCACCCACAGCACGTACAATGCGGCGAACTTCCAATTCTTCATGACCTTCATCACGCAGAGCTTGCGCAAGATCTTCAAAGCGCTCTTGAATTGGGCGTTCCATTAAATCTTCTTCAAGATCAACCAATTCAGGAATCATCACCATCACGCTGTGACCATTACCCAAATCTTCAACATACCCCGGTTGGTTTTCAAAGTTAAAGAGTTCTTCGGTTTTTTCATCGACAGAGCTGAGGAAGGATTTGTGCACCAACGGGAAGTGATACGCATCAGTGGTATTTTCCAGCTGGATTTTCCAGTTACCCGGGAAAGTAAAGCGGTGTTCACCCAAGACTTTCACTGGATAGCCCGCACCTTGTTTCATAAACAAGTCGATCCATTTTTTCGCAGCGCCGAGAAAGTCTTCCAACGGCTCTACATCATGATTGAATGATGCGAAGATCATGCCGTTGTATTCCTCAACACGCAAGCTAACCAATGGAAACTCTGATTTTTCTAAGCATTCACCATAGCTTTCTGGCGATGGAACACCGCGTAAACTACCATCCAGCGCATAGCTCCAGCCATGATACGGACAAACAAAACTGTTTGTTTTACCTTTTTTATGTTCACAAACAGTCGCAGCGCGGTGACGGCAGCGGTTCAGCAATACATGAACTTTTTTCTTTCGGTCACGTACAGCAACCACAGGCTGCTTGCCAATATTCATAGTCTTATAGCTGCCGGCATCCGGGATTTCACTCGCATGTGCTACCCAAACCCATGTTTTGTAGAAAATCTTGTCCATTTCATCTTCAAAGATCGCAGCATCTTTATATAAAGAAGTATGCGCGCGATCACTTTGAACAAGTTCGCTGTAATCAATATCAATGTTTTGCATTGGAATGATACTGTTCATATTAATTATCCTATTCATTAATCCTTGGTTTAATTTTGGCTTGGCACAGGCAATTCAGCGGTGCTGTTCCAGTGTGACACGGGACGGCTAAAAATATTTTCAGTCTGAAAATGTTTGATTTTCCAAGAACCATCTACTTGCTGCCGAAACTTCACGCTCAGTTTTGCTGCATTTAAATGGCTGCGGCCGTCACGGAAAGTTGAAGTTTGTAACATCAGCCAAGAGGCATCGGCTTGCTGCTGTTCTACATAAATTTGTTCTGAGCTCACAAAGTGGGCATTCATGACAAAATGCGATTCTTTTTGGGTATAGCTTTTGAACATGTCATAAATCGCTTGCCATGAATCGTAGCGTCCAAATGACTTGGCATATTTTTCGCCAATCCCTTCCCAAATACTGTCTTGATCGAATAACGCCATCAGTTCATCAAGATTCGTGTTAGCATCCAAAGCATCACAGATTTCCATATAGTGGTTGATGCAGTTACGGATCGCTGCGTCTGCTTCAAGTTTGGCTAAGCGGGTTAAGATTACCGTCAAGTCCATGTCATTCATCTTCAAAACTCACTTGTTTGCACAGCGCTTATAAATAGCCAGGAGCTGGTTTTAAACCAAAGCTCACCGAACCTGCATTTTGCAAAGTTGCATCGCCCATAAAGGCATGCTGCGTTACCACATTGGTGTCGTTGACAAAACGGCTAAATACATTATTGGTATAAATCGCGGTCATACCTGCCAGCATTTGCATCTTGCGGGTAACTTTGGCAGCAACACGCGCGGCATGGGTACAAGACAAACGCATATCACTGATTTGTTCATCGGTCGGTTTTTGCCCAGCAACAACTTCGTTCCATACCGCATCCATCGTTTCATAGAACCATGTGCGCGCTGCTTTAAACTCTGCTTCGACTTGTGCAAACTCATATTGAGTGACAGGACGATTGGCAATTTCTGCGCCACCTGTAATCGATGCTTTACCAGGTGCAAGCTTTTTAAACTCATCCAAAGCTGCGGCTGCAACACCAATACCTACAACAGTTAAAACTTGTGTTGCCAAAGACAGTGATGGATATTTAAAAAATGGTTCTGGCAGTTTCGATGGTTCACCGCGAACGAATGTCCATTCTTTCGCAACCAGCACATCTTCAACCACCAAGTCATGGCTGCCTGTGCCTTTTAAGCCTACGGTGTCCCAAGTCATATCAATTTTGGCTTTTTTCGCTGGCATCACAGCCATACGCGGCAGACCTTGTGATTCATTGTCTTTGCGTGGAGAAATTCCCACACCCACAATATCTGCGCCCATGCAGCCACTGGAAAATTTCCAGCGTCCTTTCACCATTACCCCTTCATCGGTAATTTCAGCAGGCTGCGGTGGGAAAATACCGCCCGCAAACACGATATCAGGCGTATCTTTATATAAAAGCTGCAGTGTTTCTTCAGGTAGACTACCTAAATATGCAGGGCTCATGCCGAAGCTTGCGACCCAACCTACCGAACCATCCGCCATCGACAGTTTTTCAATCAATTCACAAAATTCGCGCGGTGAAACTTCCAAACCGCCAAAACGTTTCGGTACAAGCGCACGATACACACCCAGCTGTTTAAGCTTATCGATGATGTCTTGGCTCACATAAGCTTGCTGGTCAAATTCACCAGTAACCGCCCGCTCACGAATTTCACTGCACAACGCTTCAAAATCAATTGCTGCTGCATCGTTAGAACTAAATCCTTTAGATAAATCATTCATTACCTAACTCCTTATAATTTATTGCGCTGCCTTTACGACAAATTTTGCAATTGCACACAGCTGCTCTTCTGCATTACATTTGGTTACGATCTGCAGTCCAACTGGTAAACCTTGTTCTGTTTCTAATGGAATTGAAATGGCTGGATGTCCAGACAAATTAAATGGACGAATCAAACCCGTTAAATTTAAGAATGCAACGGTATTTTCAGCGTCGGCCACTTTAGGTGGAATTTGCGGCAGTGTAGGTAAAAGTAAGGCATCATATTGCTCAAGCAACGCATCAATTTCTTGCGTAAACTCAGCTTTCACTTGTTCCGCTTGCTGAACCTGTTCCAAAGTTATTTCTGCTGTTTTCAATAAACGTCCTTGAACATCTGCACCGATTAACCCTGTTTTGGTCAACTCACCATAGGCCTGCCAGTTTTCATAACTGATAATTTGCATGCCTGCATGGAAGGCCTTTTCAAAAGAGGTAGCTTCCACAGGCTCAACCTGCAAATTGGCTTGCTTTAAGTAGTTTTCAATACATTCTGTGACTCTTGCCTCGGCCTGAACCTTGAGCCAAGCCAATTTCGGTGCAGCAGTACTGTCTTGCGCTGTAAATGTCGGATCAATGATCTGCATTGCGGTTTCGATCATTTCAACTGAATTGGCGAATGGCCCAACACAGTCCAGCGAACTTTGCGCTGGATGTACGCCTTGACGGCTGACTCGACCAAATGTTGGCTTTAAACCATATACGCCGCAGCAGGCAGCAGGCATGCGAATCGAACCGCCGGTGTCTGTGCCCAGTGTAAAATCTGCCAGATTGGCCGCAACCGCAGCAGCCGAACCGCTGGATGAACCACCCGGAATCAGTTCAAGATATTTAGGATTTACAGGTGTGCCGTATGCATGGTTAATGCCGGTAATACCAAAAGCCAGCTCATGCAAATTGGTTTTCGCTGTTATCATACAGTCCGCATTTAGAATATGCTCGACCACTTCAGCATTTTGAGCTGCTGGTGCAGTATCTTCCAAAGCACGGCTGCCTAAAATTGTTTTAACATCTTGAATATCTATAGAATCTTTCACCATAACGGTTAATTTCCCTGATCCTAATTGAATATTCTCTGTCACAATGTTCATTCACTTTTCCATGTATTTTTATCCTTAAATTAAATATCGTAAAATTACGTGTAATTGTCAAGCGACTATTAAACAAATTAAGAAAGAAAATATTTCAATAATTTGTATAATGGGCCTATATCTTGTTTATAAAGTCGCAATTTGACTATGCTTACTCACTTAGAACAGTTTTTACCCAATAATGAACCTGACAGCTTGAAAAATTATCCTTTTTTCTGGATCTCTCAAGTGAATGGCAGATACAGCCAGCTTATTGAAAAATCTATAAAAAAATTAGGCATCGACAATACTCGCCGTAAAATTATTTTAAGCACCAATGCCTTAGGCCAAGCAAGCATTACCGAAATTGCGAATCTTTCTACATTAAAGCTGACCACCGCAACCAAAGCGGTTTACCGTCTGGTTGAAGATAATATTGTTGAAGTGTTTTCATCCGATCAGGACGAACGCATTTCAATGGTGAAGCTGACTGAAAAAGGATATTCGCTGGTTGAGCAAATCAATCAAATCAGCCAAGTGACGCTATCTGGCATTTTGAACGCTTTTGATGATCAAGAGTTGAGCGACTTAAATGCTCAATTAAAGAAAATGTTTGATTTAATGCCAATGGGCTAAAAAATGTTAAATCAAATACTTGAGATGAAACCCGTATGTAAACTCAAGTATTTAAAGCACTGAAAAAAGCTCATCCTAAGATGAGCTTTTTTGTTTTATTCAAACAATAGAGCCTTTACAAGCAGTGGTTTAATTTTTCAGCGCATTAAATTTTGGCTTTAATTCGGCAGTGTCTATACGGTGATTAAAGGTATTTAAGACTTTCAGTTTGTATGCATCGATATCCATGCTTTCATAGTCATAAAAACCTTGGCCTTCACGCAAGCCATTACGCTTATTCTGCATATTGTCTTCAATGATCTGCGGTGTACGATAACGCTCACCCAGTTCATTCTGTAAATATTGGGAAGCGTAATACAGAATATCTCCCCCGCCCCAATCAATGAATTCCAATAGACCAAGTACAGAGAAACGCAGGCCAAAACCGGTACGAATTGCAATATCAATATCTTCAGCAGAAGCAACACCCTCTTCCACCATCCGTGCGGCTTCATTCATCGCCAAGGCTTGAATCCTTGGTACGATATACCCTGCCTTGGCATTGCACACGACGGCAACCTTACCAATCGCAGTGAGAAAAGATTTAAGCTGCTCAACCGCAGCATCAGAAGTTTGTTCTGAACGGCTCAGCTCAACCAGCGGAATTAAATAGGCGGGGTTCAGCCAGTGCGCATTCACCACACGTTCAGGATGGGACAGCATTTGCGCAATATCCGTGACTAAAAATGTAGAAGTGGTCGAAGCGATAATACACTGCGGTGAAATATACTGATCTAACCAGCTAAATATTTCCTGTTTGGCCTGAGTTTGTTCAGGCACACCTTCCATAATTAAATCGCACTGCGTTAAAAACTTAGTCGACTCTAATTTGGCCAAGATTTGGATATTCGCCTGAATCACGGCAATTTGCTCGGCTTGAACAAATTGGATAGTCCGGAGCAAAGTTAATTCTTGAGTAAGGTCTTGCTGAACTTGCTGCCGATATTGGATAAATTCTTGTTCCGGCCGTACTTTTGCATCGATTAATTTGACTTGCAGCCCAGCATAGGCAAAAGCAATCGCAATTGCCTTACCCATGCGTCCTGCACCAATCACTGCAACGTGTTGAATCTTGGACATTACATTAACCTGAGTTCGACATAAAAAATAAATGAAAAAAAGCCTTAGCATCTGTAATATCTTGGTTACGAAGACAAAACATTTCAGAGCAAGGCTTTTTCATGGACTATATTACCGAATTATTTTGTATTTTGGATGATTTCTGCAAAAAATTTAATGAATCTTTAGAGAAAGCTCTAATTTCTGATCAAAAAACAACAATGAAAAAGTCAGCTTTAAGCTTGTCTGAAGTCATGACCATTGTCATTTTATTTCATAAATCCGGGTTTAGATTTTTCAAATATTTTTATTGTCATATGATCATCCCATTTTGGAAATCAGCTTTTCCCAAGCTTCTTAGTTACAATCGTTTTATTGAAATTATGCCGCGTTGTTTACAAGCTTTGAGTAGTTTCTTCCATCAAGTTAAAGGAGAAGATACCGGAATTTGTATTATTGATTCGACTAAATTGGTCGTTTGTCATAATCTTAGAATTAAAAGAAATCGTGTGTTTAAAGGCTTTGCCGGTCGCGGTAAAAGTAGTACAGGTTGGTTTTATGGGTTTAAAGTCCATCTTATTATCAATAACTTAGGTGAAATTATTAATCTCAAGATTACATCAGGGAATGTTCATGATGTTGCTGTACTTGAATCTTTAACCAAAGAGTTAAAAGGCATTTTACTGGGCGATAAGGGGTATTTGAGTAAAGTAAAAACTGAAGCTTTAGCAGCAAGGGGACTAAAATTATTGACCCCGTCACGTAAGAATATGAAAAATAAACCCATCTACACTGAAGAAGAAAAGCAATTACTTTGCAGAAGAGGATTGATCGAAACAGTGAATGATCAGTTAAAAAACTTGCATCAAATTGAACATTCACGTCATCGTTCGGTCAATAACTTTATGGTGAATATTATGGCTGCGATAGTGGCTTATTGCTTAAATCCCAATAAGCCAACTTTCCAAAATATGCTAAAAAGCTAAAAATGTTTCGTCGAACTCAGGTTACATTACACTCCTTGCTGCAGCACCGCTTGCATTTCCTGCTTAGATTTATGCGCCAAACCTAAATTTTCTAAGGTACGCCCCTCAGCATATAAATCTCGGCCAGTGACTGCAGATGCAATATTTAATAAACCTTCTGCGACAGGGGTTGGCACACCCGCCCAACGGCCGACAGAAACAATTAAAGATAAGCCTAGGCGTGTATCTTCAAGCATATAGCGATGCTCTTGCAGGTTAATGTCTTCACGCCAGTCACCGCTGTCCGTCAATTTGCCGTGCGCACCACGGCCATACATCCACTCGTCGCCTTCACCTTCTTTATTATAGTGATCAGCCAGCGGGAAATGCGGCGCTGGATAGCCCAAAGCTTCACGGACACGCATACGCTCTGCATCAAGCTGATTGGTCACGCGACGAATTGACGGCTGAGTGCCTTCATTATGAATATCCCATGCTTTGAAATGCTCTAATGGCCCGGCATTCATCATAATCAGCGGCGGATGGATAATTGGCCCTGCATTCATCAATGCACCGCTTAATCCATCTTCGATGGGCTCTACGCTCGGATAAGCCTGTGTTAAAATTTTAAATGCATGTTCGGACAAGCTGCTTGGAAACACGCCTGTCGGCAAACGGGTCGCATAACCGCTGACCACAATATGATTTACGTCATGTTTGCGCACCAAATAAGGCAATGTGCCTGTTTCCGCAAATGCCACTTCCGCATTGTTTCCCACGTCCTTCATGGCTTTTGCAAATACAAAACTTCCGAACGTGCCCGGCGGTAAATACACTACTTGGCCGTCTTGAAAGTATGGCGCTGCCTGCTCGGCAAGATTCACATGTGTGGTTGCAGGTAATGGAATAATAATCAGCTGAGCATGAGTAATTGCTTTTTCTAAATTATTTTGCAAATTGATTTGGCTGTTTTCAAAGCCCACAGTGACAGACCGTTCACCCTGAAAATCTTTGACAAAGAGCTGACCCGTTGCAGCCAATGCGTTCAGTGCCTTTGCATCGCGGCGCCAGAGCACCACATCATGCCCTTTTTCCGCCATTTCTAAAGCCGCTGCATAGCATCCATGACCGCCGCCAAGTACTGTAATTTTCATCTTGAATCCTCCTGATTAACTAAATTCATCATAGAAAATCACTTAACTCATCACTTCCCCATATGCGAATGCACTATTCAATTTACGAAGCTGTAATTTCAAGAATAGAAGTTAAGCCGCGCGCATTTTCAAGGTTTGTGAAGGCAAGCAGCCGTAACGCTTTTTGTAAATGGTGGAAAAATGTCCAAAACTTTGAATTCCATTCTTGAGCAGAATATCCGTCACCGTTTCATGTTCATGGCTATTCAGCAATGTTTGATGCACCAGTTCAACACGCAGGTCGCGTATATATTCAATCGGTGTTTGCTGAAAATATTGGTTAAAGCCCTTTTGCAGCGTTCGGCCAGTCACGCCGCAAAACTCACTTAAAGCAGGCAAAGCAATATTGTCTTTGATGTGATGCTGAATATACTGCTGGGCTTTTTTCATATACGCAGGCAGTACACGCTGGCGCTGTTCATTCAACCGCTGACTGTAATTATTTGGGACTTTCAACAAAATCAATTCAATTAAATATTGGGTAAAGCTTGCAGAAATAAAGCTCCAATTTTGAATGTTGTAATAGGCATGGCATAGATAATTCAGTGTTTCAAGAATGGAGCTTAACCCCTCATTGCTACACGGCATGCCACTGTCAAAAATCACAGCTTCTGTACTGGTATAGCCCAGCATTTTAAAGAGCTGGGTTTCAACATCTTGCTGCGTTAATTTTAAAATAATATTACGGCAGCGCTGATTGGTGATAATCCGGTTTTTACTGTTCGGATGCGTCACAGTCATGATGCCAACCGACTGCAATACCTGATGCTGTGCCTGCTCAACTTTGCACTGACCTTCCAAGGTGATGCGGAACAAATAATTTTGTGCTGCCTCATCAATAGTAATCGCCACAGGCGCACTGTATTTCAAATCATACAGTGCTGAATTGCCAAAACTAAAACCATTTAAACGCGTATTTAAACTGGCAACCGCTTCAACATCAAACTGGTGCGGACATAAATAATGGCTGATCTGATCTTTAATAGTTTGATAATCATCTGAATTAAAAAGTAAAAACTCATCCAGATAATGCAAATGATTAAAATTAATCAATTGATTCATCTCCACACTCCATTGTCGGTTTTTTCTAAATGCAGAAGCCCATGTCTTGATAATGGGCAATTGCATATTTTATGGCTTAACTGCTTTTTCAGCGTTCAATTTAAGTTTTGGGCAAATGCCACTGCTTAAACCCAATGCTTTTAACAGAACATTAAGCAGAATGTTCTCGCTGCATACTGTCTGCAAAAGCCTTGCATCCTTTCTTTAATAAAACAAAGGACAACACGCAGGCAATGCCGCCCACGATGGATAACGATGTTCCGACCATCAGCGGGTTTTCAAAAATTTTATCTGTCACCAATGCAACCAAAGTGGTTCCAATCCCGACTGCAACCAAGTTGCTGATCAGCAGGAAAATTGCCGAGATTTGCGCACGCAATTGGTTTGGCGCCAACATTTGCATTGCTGTTGTTGAGATTGGCATTGGGAAAGATGCAAAGAACATTGCAGGCGCGAGCAACGTCACCGCTAACCAATATTCAGAGACTTGGGTAAATGCCACTAAAGGCAATACCAAACCGACAATGCCAATAACGCCGGTAATCATTGGCGCATCTTTACGTCCTTTTTGAATCAGCCAGTCATTCAGCCAGCCCGCACAAAATACACCCAGTGTATTGGCAACCAGCAAAACCGTACCTAACATATAGCCTGCTTCAGTCGGCGTCATACTGAACTTGCGCATAAAAAATGCAGGCGACCAGCTGATTAAGCAATACAAAGCCATCGCATAGAAAGTAAAGCCTAAATAATGGCAAGTAAAGGTTTTACGATGCTTTTTCAAAAACCTAAATGCAGCCCGGATAGTGACTTTTTCAACTTCACCTTCAGCATTTACACTTTGCCCTTTACGCTTTGGATCACGCACCGTCAAAACAAACAATAGGCCAATGAATATCCCAGGCAAGCCAACCAGAATAAAAGCCATTTGCCATGCTTTTACAGCGCCAAAAACTGGAATCTCGATGAGGCTTAAATCTTTCAGCAAACCAATCACATAGCCGCCGACTAAAAATGCGATACCGCCGCCCACAAAAGAGCCAATCGAGTACACTGCGACTGCGCGGCCCAATTTGTCTTTACTGAACATATCACTGAACATCGAATATGCAGCAGGCGATAAAGCTGCCTCTCCAACACCGACACCCATTCGGCTAAAGAAAAGCTGAATAAAGTTTTTACTTAGGCCACAAAGTGCGGTGGCAATGCTCCAAAAAATAATTCCGACTGCAATAATTTTTGGACGTGAAAAACGGTCTGCTAAGTACGCCAAAGGCAAGCCCATAAAGGCATAAAACAATGAAAATGCTAAACCGTGCAATAAACTAAATTGAGTATCAGAAAGGTTTAAATCTGCTTTAATAGGTTCAATCATTAACGCTAAAATTTGCCGATCAATAAATGAAAAGATATAAGCCAACATGCAGAGCAAAACCACATACCATGCATATACGCTCGATTTATTATTTACAGCTACCGCTTGATCATTTATAGAACTATTCATGTAACGCAATCCTTGGATGATGACTCATCTTCCTAATAAGTCATATTTCCTTAACTTTTTTGATCTAAACAAGAGAAATGATGTGTTAACAATAAATCTTTAACCGCCAGCGCTTTCAAGGCTCTTCCTAGCGAGATTTATTGTTGAATCTAAAACGTCAAACTCCGTGACTCTCTATGTAGAATATATTTACTTTTACATGTATATTTCCACATATTTTTTAAGTAAAAAACATACCTTTTTAATTGGTTTTTGTCATTAGATATCTTTTAAATCACATTATTTTTTACAAATTTTATTGAATTTTACATGGATTTTTGATTTATTATATTTACAGATATTATTTATATAAGGAAATAACTAATGGCACTTTCTCGGAAAAATGCAATCGAAAGTATCCATACGATGCATGTTTTGATTGAAAAGATTTTTAGCGGCAAACATGCGGAAGAAGATCTTCCCTTGCTGATCGATTATTTCTCTGATCATTTTGAAATGGTCGGCGCAGCGGGAAAACGGATTTCATTGCAGGAAGTTAAAGGCTTATTCGCCAATAATCAAGGAAAAATGCCTGATATTCAGATTGAAATTTATGATGAGCAAATTTTGATGCAAAAGCCAGATGCAATTGTTCTTACCTATACTGAAAAACATACGAAAGCCTCTGGCGTTCTCGTTCGACGCTCTTGTGCACTAATTGAAGAAATTGAAGGGAAAATGTTGTGGAGCTATTTACAGGAAACATTTTTAGCCTAAATATTTCTCGTTTATTAGCATCTGTTGACATTTGTTACCTAAAAATAGCGAGATAGTAAAATCAAATCGTCAAACCCAATTTTACTATTCGCTATGCCTCGTACCATGCTGACAGATCAACACTGGCAAAAGTTGAAAGCTATTTTGCGTAACTTATCCATTCATCACGACTCAAATTTACGTAATTTTATTGAAGCTATTCTCTATAGAATTAGAACAGGCTGTCCGTGGCGAGATATTCCCTCCCATTTCGGTCAATTCAACTCTATTTTTAAACGTTTTAATCGTTGGTCAAGCAGTGGTAAGTTACTTAGATTATTCAAAGTATTAGCATCATGTCCCGATATGGAGTAGATTTTTATTGATGGCTCTCATGTACATGCTCATCAACATTCTGCTGGTAAAGCGAATCAAGCTATTTCTAAATCTACTTATTTTCAGACAGCAACCAATCGAGAGCGTTCATTTTCACAATACCATTATAATTCGCTTCAGTCCCTATCGTGTCTAAGGTAAGTAAATACTTGGGATACGAATCAGAAATTTTCTGTAATGGACGTAACTCTCGACTGAGTGTCTCCTCATTGAGCGTTTCTAATGCCACCTGATAATAAGTTAAATTCTGTAAAGTATCGACAGCAACAAAATCAATTTCATATTCATCAACCCGCCCTACATAGACCGTATAACCTCGTCTGACAAGCTCAAGATAAATCACATTTTCTAAGATATGACCTTGATCAGCATTAGCATCAGGCAACATAATCCGGCGCAATCCGACATCAACTAAATAGTATTTTTCAGAGGATTGTAATAACTCACGCCCGCGTACTTTAAATTGTGCGGCACTATAAAATAACAAACTGTCCTGTAAGCCCTGAATATAGCGTTTCACTGTTTCAAATGAAATTTTAACCCCACTTGAAACAAAGGTATTTTTAATTTTATTGATGGAAATAGGTGAGCCTGTCACGCTTGCCAAATATCTTGCGACACGCTCGAGAGAATTAATATCGGCAGTATTCAAACGGGGAATAACATCTTTAAACATTACACTGGCATAGACCGCTTGCAAGTAATCATAAGTTTCCTGCTGGCTAGTCATGGCAAGCGTATAAGGGAAACTACTGCGCGTATACATGGCATACAAATCACGATTGGATAATTGTTGGATGATCGGATTATTTTCAATATGCCACTGTTTAAATTCTTGGAATGACAGAGGTAGAACATGTTGCTCGATATAGCGTCCTGTAAGTAAAGTCGCAAGTTCTCCACTTAGAAAGAATGCATTTGAGCCTGTAATATATAAATCGATATAATCCCGAACATATAAAGAGTCGACTACTTTCTCAAAATTTGTAACATGTTGTATTTCATCTAAAAAAACATAGTTTTTTTTACTTTTATCAACTTTGGACAATACATAATCATGTAGTTTACGGTAATCGGTGAGTTCTTCAAATTCCATAAATTCGAAGTTGATGGCAATGATGTTTTCGGCTTGTACACCCTGTGCTTTTAGGTTTTGTTGAAACATCGCCAATAAGGTGGATTTTCCAGAGCGACGCACACCTGAAAGTACTTTAATGACATCACGGTCTTGCCATGTATTCAGAAATTTTAAGTAGCCATCACGTCGAATATTAGCGCTTCTCATTATTTACACTTAGAATCTAAAGTTTTAATAAATTCTATCAAATTTTAGAACGTATATGAAAATATATTTAATTTTAAAAAAAGTTTAAAGGTTAAGTGAAACACTCAAAGCTGCTGTTAAAGTATGCGGATAGTAAATGTAACAAAAATCTAGATTCTATCTTTTTTGATTATTTTCCATGTCATGTTATGTCATTGATGCTGCGACTTAACGGCTATATAAATTAAGTGAAAAGTAAATGGAACTAAGATGTTAACTAGAGTGGAACTCATTTTTGTTGTGCTAATGGTATCAGCCTTATTGCGCATGAAATGCTAAAAGGTTTATTTTTTAAGATCATCAGATTAAGTGCATTTTGATAATGAATAAAGCTCTGTGTGGCGCTTTATTCATCCTAGCCATTCAATATTGCAAAATGCGATAAAATGTTATGCATGTGATCACCCACACTCGAATTATAGAAGCAATGCAAAAGTGGCCACAGGCTGAAACGGCATTAGATGGTTGGTATCGAACCATAAAGGCAAACGATCCGAAAGATTTTGCTGAGATGAAACATCTCTTTCCAGAGGTCGATAAAGTTGGAAAGTTCCATGTATTCGATATTGGCGGGAACAAGATCCGACTTATTGCAGTCGTGATGTATCAAGCAAAACGTGTGTATATCCGTGATGTCTTGTACCATAAAGAATATGACAAAGGTCATTGGAAGGAAGGTTAGTATGAACGCGATGATTAAACAGGCCGTAGACCACTGGCACTGCGTTGCACCATTGCTCAGCAAGCCAGAAAATGAAGACGACTTTCATACACTTGTTGAAGCTTTAGATGAACTTTTAGATACTGTTGGTGATGACGAGTCCCATCCTTTAATGGGGCTTACTCATCAGCTTGGTGATTTGGTTTCTGATTATGAAAATGAGCATCTTCCTATGCCTAAAGGGGACGGTCGTGCTGCTTTGGCTTTTTTGATGGAGCAACATGGTTTAGGTCAGTCTGACTTAACAGAGGTTGCAACACCATCAGTGATTTCTGAGATTTTAAGTGGTAAACGCCAACTGAATATTCGTCATATTAAGGCATTGTCTGAGCGGTTTAATGTATCGGCAGATACGTTTTTCTAAAAGAGAGGTGGATCAGGAAATTTGGCTCAATTAGGGGTACTTTGCCTTTCAAATCTTTGTGCAACAAAGCCCAGAGAATCTATAAATGATAGTGCGTAAGTCCTAGAGTATATAAAATTGTCATACCATCATCTTAACTTTGAAGATCGTACTGCATTAATGCTTGAGTCAAGAAAAGAAGGCTTTTCAGCCAGAAAATTTGCTGAACTCATTAAAACACATCCTAGTACGATCTATCGTGAGCTTAAAAGAAATAGCATCAATGACGTTTATCAAGCGATAACCAATGCTGCGAATTTTGATCTTAAACCGTACCGGGTTTGTCGGAGACTTTTTGTTTAAGTTAGGCCACCTGACCTAACGGGTTAATTTTATCATAGTACATCGCTTCAAAATCAAAAGGTGATACATAACCTAGTGAACTATGTATACGTTCTTTATTGAACCAATCTACCCAATTTAATGTGGCAAGTTGTATATCACCCAAACCACGCTAATCTGCTTTTAAATATTCAATCACCTCTGTTTTGTACAACCCATTCACTGTTTCAGCCAATGCATTATCGTATGAATCCCCCGTAGTGTCGACTGATGCTCGTAAATTCGCTGCCTCTAAACGGTTGGTATAGCGAATTGAAAGATACTGTACGCCTCTGTCACTATGATGAATCACGTTATTTGGCATTCCTCGATCATGCAATGCCTGCTCAAGTGCAGCGAGCACCATGTCGGTATTCATCCGTGTTGATACTTTCCATCCAACAATTGCTCGTGAGAACACATCAATAATAAATGCGGTATAGACCCAGCCTGAATTGGTTTGAATATACGTGAAGTCGGCCACCCACAAGTGATCAGGATGATCAGCTTTAAAATTGCGTTTTACTAAATCATCTGCTGATTTTTGATCATCTCGGCTACGCGTTGTTTGTTTATTCTTACCACGCCAAACACCTTGTATACCTAGCTGTTGCATCAATCGAGCAACTGTACAACGTGCAATAACATAGCCTTCGTGTCTTAGTTTTTGCCAGACTTTGCGCACACCATAACGACCTGAACTTTCTTTCCAAATACGTTTAATCTGTTCAGCATGATGTTGATCATGTTGATCATGTTGATCATGTTGATCATGTAGAT
Organism: Acinetobacter sp. 231_lipA; assembly: GCF_058243005.1. Lineage (NCBI taxonomy): Bacteria > Pseudomonadati > Pseudomonadota > Gammaproteobacteria > Moraxellales > Moraxellaceae > Acinetobacter > Acinetobacter sp. 231_lipA. The sequence continues at coordinate 141,377 of NZ_JBZAYU010000002.1, forward strand.
CTCGTTTCGCTCGATGTTCTGGATTTTCTACAAGATCTAAAGTCCGGTAATAAGTTGAAGGTGCGATAGGTAAAATTCTACAAATCGCCTCGACTCCGTACGGCTCTTTATTATTATGGATAAAATCCATCATTATTTGTGTGGGCGGTCGAGCTCCGCCTGGGCGAAAAAAGCGGCTGCTTTGCGTAGAATTTCATTGGCACGTTGCAGCTCTTTATTTTCACGTTCGAGCTGTTTAATACGTTCTTGATCTGAAAGCTGCTGTACTTTAACTGGATTTTGTTGATCCAAATATTTTTGATGCCAGGAACGTAGTGTTTCAGGGGTACAACCAATTTTAGGTGCAATTGCTGTGATTGCAGCCCAAGTAGAAGGATAATCTTTTCGGATTCAATCAATAATTGAACCGCTCTGTCTCTGATTTCAGGAGTATATTTTGGTTTTGTCATTGGGACATTCTCTCAAGAAAAATGGTCTCCGACAAACCCGGTACGGTTCAAAATGACGATGCTTGTCCTTTACGTAGTGCACGCATGACTTCAATACCTTTAATTGTGGCATAAGCCGTCTTCATAGATTTGAATCCTAATGTGGCCCTGATGATCCGCTTTAGCTTGCCATGATCACATTCAATCACGTTATTTTTATACTTAATCTGCCTGTGCTCAAGGTCTGGTGGACATTTACCTTCCCGTTTTAACCGTGATAAAGCACGTCCATATGTGGGTGCTTTATCCGCGTTGATCACTTGTGGAATTTGCCACTTCTTCACATTATTTAAAATTTTTCCAAGAAAACAATATGCTGATTTGGTATTACGTCTAGAAGAAAGATAAAAATCAATGGTATCGCCACGTTGATCGACTGCATGATACAGATAAGACCATCGTCCATTCACTTTTACATAGGTTTCATCAATATGCCACGAGCTCAGATCTGTAGGATTACGCCAATACCAGCGTAAACGTTTTTCTATTTCAGGAGCATAACGTTGAACCCAACGGTAAATAGTCGTGTGATCAACATTCACACCCCGTTCGGCCAGCATTTCCTGCAGTTCACGATAGCTAATGCCATATTTACAATACCAGCGCACAGCCCAAAGAATGATTTCGCCCTGAAAATGCCGACCATGGAAAGGATTCATATGCTGCACCTTTAGCTAAAACAGTCTTCAGCTTACCATTCGTGGTTATTTGCAACAGTGCCAAATAGATTCATTTTCGATACTCTTACTTCAAAGCCAAAATTTTTCGGGCACCATTAAGTACGAATAAAGAAACCAGTATGCCAATGATTAAGTCTGGATAAGCTGATCCCGTCCACGCCACGAGTACACCGGCAAATATAACGCCCATATTTACGACAACGTCATTCGCCGAGAAAATCCAACTGGCTTTCATATGTGCGCCATCTTCTCGATGACCAGAAATAAGATATAAGCATGTCACGTTAGCTATAAGTGCGAGCAGGCCAATAACAATCATGAGCGTTGATTCTGGCTCGCTTCCAAACATGAATCGTCTAATGACATCAACAATCACGATAACAGCAAGTAATAACTGAATCCAACCTGCGAAATGGGCTGCTTTTATTTGATATTTCGCAGCTTTTCCGACGGCATATAGCGCAATACCATAAACGGCTGCATCGGCAAACATATCTAGAGAATCAGCAATCAATCCTGTAGACGCAGCAATAATACCGCTGATGAATTCTATAAAGAAAAGTAGAGCATTAATACCTAATAACAGTTTAAGTACTTTAGCTTGTCTCACAGGATCAGGTTCATTAGGTATATCGCCTGAAGAAAGCTGTATTTCATCAAGTTTCGCCCCAAAACCCAGTCCTTCGAGTTTAGCCGTAATTTGCTGAATCCCTTCATTATGGAAGACTTTCAGTTTTCGATTGGGAAGATCAAAAGTAAGACCTTTAACTGCTTCAATATCTGCAAGAGCCATACGGACCATTTGCTCTTCAGCAGAGCAATCCATTTTAGGAATGGTGTAGGTACTTGTTTGCTTAGCCTGTTGATTGCTTATATAAGTTTCAGTCTTCACAAGCTTTGCACCAAAACCCAAAGCTTCAAGTTTGGTGGTTATATTTTCATCTTTTTGATTATGTAGAACCTTTAAAGAACGGTTAGGTAAATCAAAGATGAGTTTTTGAACACCATCAATTGAAGATAGCGCCATACGAACCATCTGTTCTTCCGCAGAACAATCCATTTTGGGAACTAAGTATTCACTCATGTAGTGCGAATCTTTTAAAACGTCTTCAGTGCTTAAATTTTCTTTGGGATCAGAACCACAACAGGATTGAGCGGTATCTTCACAACTGTTTGAAGTGTTACAGCAAGGAGATGAAGATTTTTTTTCTTCCTCTTCACCACAACAGCTAAGCGTATTATCACAATTCTTTGAATTGTTTGCTTCTGCAATTGATGGATGATTTTCTTGTTGAGATTTCTTATCTTCGCATGGTGTTTCTTTACTACATCCACAACCACTCATAATTATACCCATTAAAAAAATTATAAACTTTGAATATTAGAATCCCTATAGTTACTATAGAGTCAAGAGTCTTTGGAAATACTAACTCAATGCATTTAAAAATTGGTGAACTCTCTAAAAAAACCTCATGTTCAGTATTAACAATTAGGTTTTATGAAAAGGAAGGTTTAATTCCGGAACCGGAAAGAACGGAAGGAAATTACCGCCTTTACGATGTAGGCTATGTTGAGCGAATTAAATTTATTTTGAATTGCCGAACTTTAAATATGAGTTTGAATGAAATTCGTCAATTACTTACCTATAAAGACAAACCTGAGAAAAATTGTTCAGATGTGAATGAATTAATTGACTTACATGTCAGTGCTATCAGAGAAAATATAATCAAGCAACAAAAGCTTATTGAACAACTATCTGATTTAAGAGGTACTTGTGATGGTTTATGTACAATTGACCAATGTGGAGTTTTAAAAAATCTAGCTTGATTATCTAGACCTATGCTTTTTTCAAAAAATCGGCACTGTTGCAAATAACCACGAATGGTAAGCTGAAGACTGTTTTAGCTAAAGGTGCAGCATATGAATCCTTTCCATGGTCGGCATTTTCAGGGCGAAATCATTCTTTGGGCTGTGCGCTGGTATTGTAAATATGGCATTAGCTATCGTGAACTGCAGGAAATGCTGGCCGAACGGGGTGTGAATGTTGATCACACGACTATTTACCGTTGGGTTCAACGTTATACGAATCTAAAAATGGGAGCCTATAGCTCCCATTTTTATTGTTAAACGTTGAATCCTATATGTTTTCCTGTTGGAAGCTCTACATCAATACGGAGCTTCCCACCCATTGCCTCAACATACTTTTTCATGGTTGAAATCTTAAGATCATTGCCACGATTTTCTATTGCTGAAAGCGATGGCTGTTTTATTCCCAAAGTTTCAGCAAGCTCTTTTTGAGAAATTTCGAGTTCTTCACGAATAAGATGAAGCTGATTTTCTAGCAGTAATTCATCTGCCATTTTTTGAATACGAGCTTGGCTCTCTGGCGAGCGGCTAGCTAACAATTCTTGCAGAGTCTTAGCCATTAGATTTATCTCCTAGGGTGGTGAGATGAAGTTGGTATTGTTCATCTGCAATATCCAGCATGTCTTTATAAAAACGCTTTTTACCGCCTTTATCAGCAATACATAGAACAATAGCCTGTCGTAAGGGATCAAATGCGAAGAAAGCTCTTAAGGGTCTACCGCGGTGTTAAACGCGCAGTTCTTTCATATTGGTAAATTTAGACTCATACACAGTATCTACTAAAGGGCGGCCTAAACTCGGACCTTGCTGTTGTAGAACGACCAGAGCAGCTAGGACCTTCTCTTGTGTAGATTCATCTTGCTGTTCAAGCCACTGATTAAATAGATCTGTCGTAATGACTGTCCACATACCACAACCAAAATATAGACTATAGTCTATATTTTAGGGGGCATTATGCTTGTTTTGCAAATGAGAAATGATAGGTAATAAAAAAGCCCGACATCCTGTCGGGCTTTTCCATATTTGGCGCTTAGATCTGACTCCTGTCTGATCTCACGTTCCTTGTTGTTCATCTTATTCTTTTTATCTGGAGCATCCTGCTCTCTATGTCTTCATGATAGGAAATTTCCAGTATTGCGGATAGCAGCAAAGGGCCGAGATTGGTATGAGCCAGGGCTTACAAAATAGCCTAAATTTTATCCCCAGCAATTGGGGATAGTTTTGGAACCTGGATCCGTATGAAATGGGCACTGATTGTTAAATTGATCATTTATTGATCAATTTTACTGGCAAAATGTTACAGATTCTCTTAAAAACTCACCAACTTATTACAAAAACAGATCTCTGGTGGTTTCTTAGTTATGACTAAATTTTTAAGTTATTGATTTTTAAATTAATATACAAGTGTACTTCGTATAACGCCCATTATGTTAAATGGAGGGAAATTATCTGGAATTCCCTCTAAAAGAAATACTCATAGAATCATCTTTTAGAATAATCTCTGTTTCAGAATTTCCATTAAAAATTAACTTAATTTGAAATAAGAACTGATCCATTTTCAATATTTTGAGTAATTTTATTTCGTAAATACCTGGATTCTGCTTCTCAACAATTTCGTTTTTTATATCTTCAACATGATGATTCAAAGTATAAATTAACCTTATTTTTTGATTGCTGTGTTTTACTCGAACTCTACTGATTGAACTCTTTAAGCTTTTTTTAAAGCCCTTTGCTTTTGTTCCTAGCAAAACAGGTATCGTTGAATAACACTTATTAGATGATGACTGATAAGTATAATTAATTCCTAACTTACGCGCATTTTCAATTTCTTCATCAGTTAAACGATCACCGCTTAATTCCTTCAATTCCCTATAAGCTATTTGGTTGGGGAATTCTAATGTGGTTCCGTTAATTAGACCACTCAATTCAGTTTTATAAGTGATAAATCCGCTCTAAATATTTAAATTATGCTGCCATTACTTTTAGTAAATGTTGATCATAAAATTCATCCGGTGTTGCCTTATTCAAACTTGAATGAGGACGTATCATGTTATAAAAATCCAAATATTCAGCAATTGATTGTTTCGCTTGTTTAACCGTATCGTAAGCCTTCAAATAGACTTCCTCATGCTTCACGCTGCGCCATAAACGCTCAATCATTACATTATCCATCCATCGTCCTTTCCCATCCATACTGATACGGATATTTCGCAATTTTAACTCATTCAAAAATGCCTCGCTTGTGAATTGACTGCCTTGGTCTGTATTAAACACCTCAGGACAACCATATTTCACAATTGCTTCTTGCAACGCATCTATGCAAAAGTCTGTTTCCATACTGATCGATACTCGATGAGCCAGTACTTTACGACTATGCCAATCTATAATTGCACACAGATAGACAAAGCCTTTAGCCATAGGAATGTACGTGATATCTGTACACCAGACTTGATTAGAGTGATCGATGACCATGTTTTTCAACAGATATGGGAAAATACGGTGTGCAAGATTAGGCTTACTGGTATTGGGTTTTGGATACAAGGCATGTATTCCCATCAAGCGCATTAAACGTCGGACTTTACGCCGACCTATTTGATGTCCTTGACGCTGTAGCATATCTCGTATCATTCGACTGCCCATAAATGGGTAGTCGAGATGAATTTCATCGATTAGACGCATCCAACTCAAATCAGTTGATGAAATCTCTTTGGGCTTGTAATACAACGTACTGCGATTGATTTGAATCAATTGCGATTGTTGTCGTACCGAAAGTTGATGGGTCTTATCGATCATTTTTTGCCGCTCAGCTGCCCTATTTTTCTGAGCGCACCTTCTAAAAAATCAATTTGCAATGCCTGATGTCCTATCTTGGCATGTAGAGCTTTGAGGTCAATCTCTGGTTCTTGTTGTGCTGTTGGTCGTGAAAAAATATTGACTGATTGCTCAAGCAGTTGATTTTTCCAATCGATGATTTGGTTTTGATGTAAATCGAATTGAGTAGAAAGTTCAGCGAGTGTGTGGTCGCCTTTAATTGCTGCGAGAGCAACTTTAACTTTAAACTCTGCTGAATGATTACGACGTTTTCTTCGTGTCATGGTTGACTCCAAAAACAAGCATTTCCCATGCTTATTGGGGAGTAGATTATCACTTATAGGCGTGGTCTAAAATCCTAGAACCACATCATTCTTCGGATAAAGTATCTAGGTAGCCGCTATTATTCCAAATATCTTCATCTTCGTGATTTTTAATAGCCAAAAAAATAATACAATCATCTTTGACTAATGCTATGGCTAATTCTTTACTTCTTTTTATGACAGACTTTTGATTTTTTTCATAAATTTCTAGTTCTGAGCCTAGATGAAAATGAACTAGATCTTCAAAGTTGAATAAATCATCAACATAGTTTGTATCAAAAATACGATTGCTTAAATAGATATTAATATCTAATCCTTCAGTTATTTTTGTTTTAAGAATTTCATAACTTTTTTTAAGTTTTTCTGGAACATAAAAAGTTGATGCTTCTAGAACTTTACGTGGTTTAGGGTGAATACTTCGTTCGATGAAGTTCATATATTGAAAAAAACATAAGTCATCATCAAGGTAATGAAGATTTTCATCAATCAGATATTGTTTGAAAATTTCATTAATGTCTTTTTCTAAATTCTTTTTTATAACAATATTTAAAGGCACAGAATATCCCTTTTTTACTATTCAATTTATCTAAAATTAACATAATACACCTTATACGAAATACTTGATATTTATCATTAAATTTCAGTATATTAGATCAAGCCGTTGTGGGGGCATAGGGTACCAGAGCGGCTTTTTATTGATTATTTATGTTCCACGCTTAAAATTCGAACAATGTTTCATGATTTTTATAAGTTAAACTAAATGGCACTGTTGCAAATAGGCTGACATGATAAGCTAAATATCTTATTTATTTCGAGATACAGCAGATGAATCCCTTCCACGGTCGGCACTTTCAAGGTGAAATCATTCTTTGGGCTGTTCGTTGGTATTGTAAATATGGCATCAGCTATCGTGAACTTCAGGAAATGCTCGCTGAACGTGGAGTGAATGTTGATCACACCACAATTTATCGCTGGGTTCAGCGTTATGCTCCAGAAATGGAAAAACGTTTACGTTGGTATTGGCATAATCCTACAGATCGACATTTATGGCATCTGGATGAAACTTACGTAAAAGTGAATGGCAAATGGGCATATCTATACCGTGCAGTTGACCAACGTGGCCATACTCTTGATTTCTATCTTTCTGCTAGACGAAATACCCATTCAGCTTATTGTTTTCTTGGTAAGATTTTGAATCATGTCAAAAAATGGCAGATTCCACGAGTCATAAACACTGATAAGGCTCATACCTATGGCCGTGCTTTGTCGCGACTAAAACAGGAAGGAAAGTGTCCTGAAGACCTGGACCATCGACAGATTAAATACAAGAATAACGTGATTGAATGTGATCATGGCAAGCTCAAACGGATCATCAAGGCTACGTTGGGATTCAAGTCTATGAAAACGGCTTATGCCACAATTAAAGGAATTGAGGTTATGCGTGCTCTACGCAAAGGACAAGCTTCATTATTTTATAACGGTAATATTCTAGGAGAAGTTTGGCTAGTAAATAGAGTTTTCGGTCTCTAAG
>NZ_JBZAYU010000003.1:0-17121 GCF_058243005.1 Acinetobacter sp. 231_lipA
AGGAGATACAGGAGATACAGGAGATACAGGAGATACAGGAGGATTAACTCATATAATTGGTATACATAATTGCAAAGTATCAGAAAATCTATAAACCTATTCATATGATCTATAAACCTATTCATATAGGTCTACAAACCTATTTATATAGGTCTATAAACCTATTTATATAGGTCTATAAACCTATTTATATCTGATCTAGAAGTCTCTAGAATCAAGGCTTATGGAATACTTAAAAACATTAAAAACATTAAAAATAATTAAAAACACTACATAGAAAAAATTGCCCTTGGTTTTCGCTACGCTCAAACTCTATTGAATCTCGCTTTCGCTCGATTCGACGGGGCAATTTTTTGGTTTATGTTTACGTGTATTTAAAAAAAGTCAAAAGCAAGATCAAAAGCAACTCGGAATTCGCTTCGCTCATAAAGCTTTTTTACTCGCTACGCTCGATCTAGACTCAAATATAGAGTCGTCGCTTTGCTCGGTTAATCTCCTTTAGCAGCACAAGGAAGCTTGTAATCAGAGAAAGAGCAGGGCGAAATTTTTATATCGCTCAGTCGCTCGTAGACACTCGCTCGGTAAATCATTGTTTAGATTAACTAAAAATTAAAATCTAAGTCATTTTTTGGCTTTGATTTATATTCAGGTTCATAGGTATTCTGAGAAACATTATGTTGAGAGGACGAGTTTTTAATTTGCTCAATATCAAGTTTGATATTCTCAAAGCGCTTTAAACAGCTTTGGTATGCAGCTCTGTGCTGCTCAAAACGGGTATCTTGCCGTTCTAAAATCTTCTCACATTGCAGATATTTCAGCATGCGTTGATCATTTTTGATGATCTGTTCAATTTTGTCATAGTCAGATTTATTCAAGTTTCGACTTGCTCGGCTCATGTAGGTTTCTAGGTTTTCTGCCTTTTTCTTTGTGTAATCAATTAATAGAGATAGTTTTTTGCTGTCATAGGCTTGTTGCTGTTTATCACATAGTTCTTTGTGATAGACGACATAATCTGGGTAATAGTTGTCATTGCGCAATGAACTGAGGTGAAAATCTGTAGCCGGCTTAGGCATTAGTCGAATGTCCGCTACTGTAGTTTCTAGTCCACCAAGTTGTTGATTAATTCGACTAATTTTTCCACTGTCTCCACGAGCATGTCGATTTGCTTGCTCTGCATCTCTAGATCTTTGTAAAAGTTGTCGGGTACCTTCACTTGCGAGATTTTCAAGAGTGCGTTCTCGAGATCGGCCTGCTGTGTGTTGATATTCGATTGAATCGGTTTCAATTCGGCCTTCACTAAAGCGCTGATAATGTTGTTTAAATTCAGTTGCTTCAAAGTTTGTGTTAATTGCGTCTGCAATTGCATCAGCACATTGTTTTGAAATGCTTGCTGTAATTGCTCGGAAAAGTTGCCCTGCTCGAGCTTTGAAAGTTCTGATTTCATGGCCAGGATCAAGGCTTGTAGGGTTTCGTTCTCGGTTTTCAAATGGGTGATTTTGTTTTGTAAGCTCTGCTCGACTTCGCTGTATTTGCTCAAGATGTTTTTTAATGAACTCACTTGTTGATTCAATGCGTTGTTTTGCTCTGTTAACAAGTTGATTTGTTGACTCAATAAGTCGTTTTGCTCTTTCAAAAAATGGTCGATTTCGGTCTGCATAGTTTTCTTCCGTAATTAATACATGTTGCTGTTTTGATTTGAAATTATTTGTGAGTTCTGTTGAATCACTTCGCGTTGTGCTGTGATCGTTTTTAAGTTTGAACTTGCTTGATAGCTGAGTAAGAAACTCATTAAAAGAATCAGCACTCCAAAAACTATAATTCCGTATAGGAGGTAGGTTGCTCTCTGAGTACTCAATTTTTCCGTGATGAAGGTCTGGATGTCGCTCTGGATCTGTTCGCTTTGGTTTGCTAGTGCTTGTTGGACTTGGCTTTGGATACTCTGCTGCAGGCTCTCTTGATCGATCTTGATGCTTTTCAACTGGCTGTTGATGTGCTCCTGTAACGCCTCGATTGATGTTGAAAACGAATTGATGTTGGTTGTGACGGTTTCGATGCTCGATATATCGATATTCGATAGCTGTACTTGTAATGCTTGTATTTGCTCCATATAGCTCGTTGTGAGCATTTTGATGGATTGGGGTGATAGATTCTCTATCTCGCTCAAAATCGAGTGTAGATGCGATTCTAGGGCTATTGTCGTTTGCTGTACTTGGTGTAAAAGAATGGTGCCTTCTGTGATAGGTTTCTCGCTTTGTGCGATATTCTTCACGAAGCTTTCCAGTTTGATTGATAGCTGCTGCAAGTTCACTTGGAGAGTTTCTACGCTCTCGTTCTGCTTTGATATGCTCTGATAAAAGTTCTCTGCTGAAATTGTCATGATATAAAAATCCTTTGAGTCTGTGTTTTTTGCCGCCTGTCAGCTCTACGGTGAGATAATCTCGGCCTTGTTTGACGGACTTTACGTCTTTATGTTTTTTAATTTCTTGAACGATGTCAGCACGCGTCTTAATGCCGCTGAGTGGGTGAGCCGCAAGGCGTGAGATAGAGTCGTCTATAAATTTGCAAAACTGTTTTTTTGTAAGATCTTGAAGAGATTCAGCATCCATAATCTTTTTTGCTTGAGCATGGAGTTTTGCAACATAATTCGGCTCTTGTCTGGACTTCATTAAAAGCAAATCATCCGGACGTGACCAATTGTTTTTTAAGTTAAAGTGATCTCTGAGCGCATCAAAATGTTTCTCATGTCCTGGCGGGGCTATATTCAGTGATTTTCCGCTTTGTATGTCGAGTCGAGGGGTTAAAACGTGGATGTGCTTGGAGCCGTCTTGATCTGTATGTAGCACCGCAAAAAGGTGATACTGCGATTGTTCCAATCCTGCGAAAGCATGTTGTTCAAAGTCGTTAAGGACTTCTTTAATTTGCTCGTCCGTTGGGTCGTCTTCTTTTGACCAAGCGATGACGCCACTGGTGTACTTCCAAAGATGCGGACTGGAGTCACAAATGGCGTTAAACGTGGTTGCATCCCCTTTTAGAACTTGCACCCCTGCGCGCAAATCACCGTTGTGGTCATATTGATCTAAAAGGTATGCAGATGCTTTTGCTGGACTGCCTTTGCCGTGTTCTAAAAATTTAATATGCACTCTCATCAACCTCCGCTAAATCAATAGACTTGGGTTCAGCAGTGGTCTTTTCTTCTTCGAGTTGTAAATCTTTTAATTGCTTTTGAAGCCGTTCTTGGCTTTGCCGACTGATTTTTGGCAGCGCAGGAAAAATCCCTTCTAGTTCGATTTGGATGGCTTTTAAAACTAAAAAAATTTTTAAAATATCGAGTTTGCGCTGCTCTTGCGGATCTGCGTTTTTGATGATGTTTAATGCGCGTGCAATCTGATTAATGTTGTTGCCAATCTTGGCAAGCTCGAGCAATAAAGCTGGATCAGTTTTTTGGTAGCGTTTGACGACTTCAACGACTGTTTTTACTTTTGTTCTAAGGGGTTTTATTTCGTCTTGGATCTGTTGAACGGTGACAGTGTCTTGCATGATCTCACGTTGAATTAATGAATGAAGAAAATCTGAAAACTCTGAGTTTTCTTTTTTAAGATGGATTTCGAGTTGCTTTAGTTGCAATTCAGTCAAACGAAATGACTTTGTTTTTGTGCGTAACATGTCAGATTCTCAGCGTGCTTTTGCTTTTGGGGTCTTAGGGGTGAAACCCCTAACAAGTCCCTGTATGTAATTTTTGAAAAAAATGTAATACAGGTAGGCTTGCTTATGTGCTTTATGTCCGAACTTCTTATATCAGTGTTGAAAAAATAAAGTCTGTTTAAAGCGCAAAACGGATGAATTTTTAAAGAGGGTGTTATTTTTTGGAAAATTTGAGGAATAAAATGATTATTTTTGTTCTCGAAAGGGATGCTTTATTTAATTAAAAATGGGGGGAGACTAGTGATAAAACAGGCGAATTTGAAATCTGTATTTTATGAGTCAAATACAGATTTCATTATCGTTTTTTTAACATTCTGGGATAAGTTGTAGGAAGGCTTTTCTAACGTCAGAAAATTCAGCTTGAGGGTGATCTTGTAAAAAACCTTCGGTCCAAATGAATGTTGCTTCATGGCCGTCATAACAATGATTTACATCCAGATAAAAAGCCAATCGTGCCGTTATGCAAAGTTCAAGATCATTAATTAATGTCAATCCAATCTTTTTTGCTTGAGAAGAAATAAGAAGCTTGGGCTGTACGAAATGGTTCATAAAAACAAGTCCTATCAAAAGAGTAAAAGTGCTTGATAAGAATAGTTAAACACATAAATATTGTGATTAACACATTATTTATGTGTTTGAATGTAAATAAATGATCTGTGCTATACTTTCCCATCAGAACAATTCTGCTTTTTAAACTATGCCTTACGAAGAATTTCAAAGACTTATAGGTAAGTCTGGCCTGTCTATTAAAGAATTTGCAGCGCTTTTAGATATGAATGCGAATTCAATTACCAACTATAAAAAGAACGGTAAAGTGCCCACTACCATTGCAGTGATTGCGATCGTAATTTCAGATATGAAGGATGATGGTCTGGACTTTTATCCAATTTTTGAGAAAGTTCGAGCTTATCGTGATCAATAGAGTATTTGATGTGAACCCAATTAAAGTTTTAATTGGGTCCTAGCGCGTGCTGCTGCATTTCGTAGATGAGATTTTATGTTAAATAGCCCTCAGTTGAGGGCTATTTTTTGAATGAATAGGATAAGTCTTAGAATTCACTATAACTACTTTAGTTAAGACGTCAAAAAATATAAGGCTATAATGTGGAATTCCACTACTTTTCAAGTTTATTAAACACGATGATTATTAAAACTCCTATTCTAAAATCTAAGACATTAAGTAATATAAATAACTGTAATATATGGTTAAAAATGGAATCCACACAACCATCTGGTTCTTTCAAACAACGCAGTATAGGGAATGCTTGTTCATACTATGCGGAACAAGGTGCCAAAAAGTTTATTAGTTCATCAGGCGGCAATGCGGGAATTTCTGTAGCTTATATGGGAAATTCATTAAACATTCCAGCGACTATTGTTGTTCCTAAAACAACTTCTCAAAAAGCAATAGACATCATGCGTCAACAAGGTGCAGAGGTTATCGTGCATGGTGAAATTTGGACAGAAGCAAATGAACTTGCTCTACAGTTTGTTAACTCTGAGGCAATTTATATCCATCCTTTTGATGATCAATATTTATGGGATGGAGTAGCAAAAATTATTGATGAAACAATTGAAGACGGCATCATACCAAGTGCTGTTGTTTTATCCGTTGGAGGTGGAAGTTTACTATCAGGTATTAGTCAGGGCTTGTCTAAAAATAAACTAAATATTCCAATTTATGCTGTAGAAACGGAAGGAACTGCTTCATTAAATACAGCAATTAAAATGGGACAACATATTAAATTAGATAAAGTTACAGGTGTAGCGACAACTCTAGCTGCACAGCAAGTTTGTAAGAATGCTTTCGAGCTTACACAATTAAAAGAAATTAAAGGAATCACGGTTACAGATGAAGAAGCGATTGATGCTTGTTTTAAATTTTTAGATGACCATCGAACTTTAGTTGAACCTGCTTGTGGTGCTACTTTAGCAACTTTATATAATAAAAAAATGGACTTTTCACCTTCAGATAATATTCTTGTAATTGTATGTGGTGGTGCATCTATCTCTCTTGAGCAACTTTTGAAATATTCATCTCAATAATTTAGAAAATTATTTTTTCTTTCAAAAAAGCTCAGTATCTAATACTGAGCTTTTTATACAGTTATGAAACGTTAAATAAGATTATGAAAATCAGTTATAATTATCTGATAAGTAATTAAAAATAATAAGGTAATTTATGTCTACATGGGTATGGGTGCTTATTTATTTGGCAGTTAGCTTAATGTTCAAATGGATTATTTCATGGGGTTGAGCTGATCGTATTAAAGGTTGGAAGAGTATCTTTTTCTTAGATATGGAATCAAGCTCATGGAATGAAGAACAGCTTAGAGCTATGGCTTTGTTTCTATGGATAGCATTTACCATTCTTTTTATTATAGGTTTAATTTACCCCGAATTTAGATTCTATAAGCTTAAAAATAGTTTGTAAAAAACGGAGCTTAAGCTCCATTTTTTATGGGTGATTTTTTAAATCATTCAGCATTGCATCACGTAAAATCTTATTCATACGTGTCTGATAGCCTTTGCCTTGTGCTTTTAGCCATTGCATGACATCTGCATCAATGCGTACTGTAGTTACTTGTTTAGTTGGCTTATAAAACGGATTTTGGACAGCATTTTTCCAAAAGCTTTTATCAAGTTCAGGAATGTCCGAAAAGTCTATTTCACTATCTGGGCGTTTAGCCAGGGCTTCGAGTCTTGCCTTTTGTTCTTCAGATAAAACAGGAGGCTTATTCAAATCCACTTTGTAAGTAACGGTTTTGTTCATACTGTTTCCTCTCTTTTTTCTCTGCCTGTCGTGCTGAAATAATACGGATATGATCTATCCCATTATGGTCTTGTACTGTATGAGCCACTAATAAAACAGCTTGCCCATGTACCATACCTATCGCTTGCCAACGATATTCACCATTCTCAAAGCGATCCTGTTTGAAGACGGCATGAGCATCATAAAAAACCAATGTTGCATCTTCAAAAGCTACACCATGTTTTTTGAGGTTTGTATCTGCTTTATGCTCATCCCATGAAAACTCAATTTCCATAGTTGCATCGCTTTTTGTTAATATAAAAATGTTAATACAAAATTGTAAATTTTGCAAAGTTCTTCCATTTTTTATTGGCAAAAGCTTACAGAATCGAACATAAAAAAGCCGACTTGTTTCCAAGTCGGCTTTTCGGGTTTGCGTCCCCGATTTTTTATAACATAACTTTTTGAAATATAACACTATTTATTTTGCGTTTCGTATAAGCGCCATTATGTTAAATGGAGGTAAATTTTATTTATATTTGTCAATAGAATTGAAGGTTTGATCAAGTTAACATTTATTTACATTTTTGAGGTAAAATTATTAAGTATTGATCAAAAAAGAAATCTCATGTGATTTGTTTTTTAACTATTATCCATATTTTTAATAATGAAAATAATTTGATGATGTTCAAAATATTTTCACGTCAAAAGGTGTTTAAAATGAAAAAAATGAACTCAATGTTATTAGTTACTGCTCTAAGCATGGTAGGAATAACAAATTCTGCATTCGCGGAAGATGGTGTTATTACTATAAATGGTAAAGTAATTAATGGTACTTGTACACTTACAGGGTCTGCTGGTGCTACTGGCACAGCAAACAATGTTGCTGTGCAGCTTGATACTGTCCGTAATACCGCATTTACAGCTGCTAATTCAACTACAGGCACGAAAGACTTTACACTCACCGTAACAGACGGGACTGGTGTAGCTGGTAGTTGTGATGCCCTTACCATTGGTGCCATTAAAAACATTACTTTAAGCGGAACGGCTGATACTAACTATGATTCAACCAATAAATCATGGTTAATTAACACAGATACTTCTGCACCAACGACTAAAGATGTATTTGTACAAATTCTTAATGTAGATGGTACAACACCAATTGATTTCTCATTAACAAGACAGTTAAGTGCTTCTACTACGGGTGCTTACGCACTTAAAGCTCGATATATTTCAAACAAGGCAAGTCCAGCCCCTCAAACTGTTAAAACTAGTATTAACTATACTTTAGAATATAACTAAGTTTTTAATTTGGAATAAATAATGTTGCGTACATGCCTTTTATCGCTAGTTATATTTTGTAGTCAATCAATTTTTGCTGGTGTCACAATAGATGGTACGCGCATTATTTTTCCCTCCAATGCCAAAAGTATCAGTGTGCAATTACGCAATGGACTTAGTACACCCGCTTTAGTACAGACTTGGATTGATAACGGAGACATTGATCAAATTCCCAATGCAGATCAGATACCTTTTGTATTAACACCTCCTTTATCTCGTGTTGAACCAAATAGAGGTCAGATTATCCGTATTATTCCAACAGGTTCTCCAAGTTTACCGCAAGACCGCGAATCATTATTCTGGTTCAATATGTTAGATATCCCGCCTGATGATCCGCAATATGTGGGGAAAAATCTTTTAACTTTTAATGTTCGAACACGTATCAAGCTATTCTACCGACCTTCAAATCTTAAAATGTCTGCAAATACAGCGTACGCTTCGATTAAGGCTAAATATAATCAATTAACTAAAGAAATTAATTTAAATAATCCAACGCCTTATTTTATTACGATTACACAAATGGATTTTCAATCTAAATCTGAGCATATGGAGTATAGTCAAGCCGTTATGCTTAAACCTTTTTCACAGCAAGCTGTGGACAAACTTACTGTGAATTTTTCTCCTGAAAAATTTTCTTATCAAATTGTGAATGATCTTGGTGGGAACCAGGATTTTGAAACTAAATTTGATTAAAAGTTTTGGCTGAAAATAAAGTGGATGAATAATAAATATCAGTGGGGGTGTCTTTATATTTTTATGGCACTAATTACAAAAGTGTATGCAGCTTCTAGTGAAGAAGCCCTTATACAAAATTTAGAAAAACCCTCAGCAAAAAATCAAACCCAATTTATGGCTTTTAGTTCAGCCTCTTTATTTGGTAGTAAAAATAAAGATGTAAATTTAGATTTATTCAGTACAGCAAATTATATTGCTGAGGGAAACTATATCGCTGATGTTTTAGTGAATGAGCGTTTACTTGGTGAATTAAATATTCTTTTCAAGCATTTAGATGATTCAAACAGCGCAGTTCTGTGTGTAGATCCTATTTTACTCACTAAGTTAGATTTGCAAGATGATTATCTAAGACAAATTCAGAAAAAAGATTGTTTAACTATCAAAGAAATCTCTCCAGACGCATCTTATAATTTTGATATTTCAACCCAAGCATTAGCAGTATTTATTCCACAAAAATTTGTAAAAGAAAGACCACAAGGGTATATCGACCCTGAACGATTCGATAAGGGAGTTAACTCTGGTTTTTTTGGTTATAGTGCAAATTATAATCATACTGAAACGAGTGATGACCAATATTTAAGTCTGACTGGCGGGTTAAATATTAATGGCTGGTATTACCGACATGCAGGTAATTTTCAGTCAAATAGCCATTCTAGTTTAGGTAACTATCGTTCATATAAAAATGTTTTAAATCGTGATATTTTACCTATTCATTCACGGATCAGTATTGGTCAGTTTAATACCAATGCTTTACAACAAGAAAGCTTACCTATTGTCGGGGTACAACTGGCCTCGGACTTAAATATGCTGCCTTGGTCAATGCGCTATTATTCGCCTGTCATTGAAAATGTGGCTTATACCAATGCCCTAGTTCGTATTTTCCAAAATGGACAAAAAATATATGAGCGTACTGTCCCTGCGGGACCTTTTAAAATTACAGATTTAACCTCAACCTCATCGGGCAACTTGACTCTTGAAGTAATTGAAAATGGGGGTGAAAAGAAAATCTTTATTATCCCAATGCAAAATAGTTTTAATCTGCTTAGACCAGAACAATATAATTATAGTCTTGCTTTAGGTAACTATAAAACTATTGATAAAATAACCGAAAGTACCATTTTACAGGGTAGTTATAATTATGGTTTAAATAATTATTTGACCTTGTTAGGTGGTGTAAATCTGACAGAAAACTATCAAAGCATGCTCTTAGGTACAGGTTTAAATACAGCCATTGGCGGCTTTAACTTAATCGGAAACCTGAGTAAAGCTTCTATATTCTCCAATGATTATCAAGGACAACGTTTGTCTTTAGATTATATTTATAATTGGAATTCATATAATTTTAATGTAAATATTGGTGGTATTTTACAAAGTCAAAACTATTTGACGGTATCAAATGCACTGGCCTTGTTAAATTATGATGAACTAATTGATGATGAACAGACAAATTTAACATTAACTGCTGATTTAAAAAATCAATTTAATATTAATTTGAATAAAAGCTTTAGTAATGAACGTTTGGGTTCTTTTAGTTTTGGTTTTTTAACCAATCAATATTGGACTGATAAACCGAATCAATATCAGTTTAATCTGAACTATGGAAATGTATGGAAATTGCTGAATTATTCGATTGGGGTAAGTCAAACCAACTATGTGAATAATAGTACTAAATCAGATGAAAGTATTTACTTGAGTTTATCATTACCATTAGATTATAAAAAATCGAATATATTTGTAAATTCGAACTATCAGCACAATACAGTGCAAGATCAAACAAACGATAATTTTGGTGTAAATCTATCAGGTACTTTAGGTGAGCATAATAATATTAATTTTGGATTAGGTATTTCTCAGTATCAATCTAGCGACTCTAACTCGACTACATATAATGCGAATATCGGCTATTTATTACCGCAAACAAATTTAGCAGCGACTGTCTATAGTAATGGAAACGATACTCAATATTCAGTTTCTGCTCAAGGTGCGATTGTTGCACACTCTTATGGTATTACCGCAACTAATTCAGTTGCAGATACTTACTCTATCATACATGTAGAGAATGGTACTGGTGCGACTGTAGAAAATGCATGGGGTGTGAAATTAGATCGTTGGGGCAATGCAATCTATCCCAATGTATCTGCCTATAATCTGAATTCGATTGCGATTAATCCTGACCAATTGCCACCAGAAGTTACTTTAGATAGCAACCAAACTCAAGTTATACCGCGTTTATACAGTTCAACTTTAGTGACATTTAAAGCAAATGTGCAGTCAAATATTTTACTAAGAATAAATAATCCTATCGAAAAAATACAATTTCCAATGGGAAGTCGTATTGAAACTCAATCAGGTAAATTGGTTGGGATCATGGGACAGTCGAATCAATCTTTACTTAGTAATGATATCCGTGATTTAAACGAGCCATTAAAAGTTATTTGGGGGGATCAAGTGAAACAGAGTTGCCTGATTCCTTTAGAGGGTCTCTCCTTGATTTTAAATAGTAGAGTAACTCAACTGAGTATTGTTAATGTGGAGTGCCATTAAATGTGTAAGCAACTTTTGGGACTCATTATCATTTTATTATATTGTTCAAAAGCATATAGTTTATGTGAAACGGATATAAATCCTGTAAATTTTACAGCCACAATGGCAAATGCACTAAGTGATAATAGTTATCGCCAACTTTCCTTACAAACTGTACAGGTGTCTTCTCCACAACCTATTTCAGGGTGTTTTCTTAGTGGTTCAAGTGTCTTCAAAATGGAACCAAATACCGATCTGCTAACCTCATCAACGATCACTACAGGTGGATATACTTATTATCAAATTCCAGCAAGTTTCATTACACCGCTACCAACTTTTAATGTTTATATGGCGTTTAGTGTAAAAGAAAATCAAGATAATGCTACAGAATATTGGGTTAATGACGCAACAACAGCATATACAATTTTTACAGGTACAAGTTCGACCCGAGGGATTCGACTAGAGAATGTTCGTCTACTTGTCTCTGGTATTGGAAATGCACAGGCGACATTTGTCATAAATAACCTAAGACTTGGGCAGCTTACCGCTCTTAGCGGAATTTTTCAATCAGCTAGTACAATCATTACATTATCCAATTCTACTTTTAAAATCACTAAAACAACCTGCGTAGTGAATAGCGGTGCAGCTATTAATGTAACTCTTCCAACGGTTCGCACGACAGATTTTACTTCCATTGGTCAAACATTAGGTGATACGACATTTACTATGAATGTCAGTGGCTGTAATGCAATTGATGCGAATAAAAGCCTAGTTGCACTTTTGACTGATAATAATAATGCAGCAAGCAATACTCTAGGGTTATTAAAAAATACTGGGACTAATTACTCTCCAAATGTTTCGGTACAAATAACGGATAGCAGCGGTTCACCACTGCCAATTGCACCTAAGGTAATAGGTAGTTCGAGTAGCTTTTTCAACTTTGGTACTATTGGAACAGGAGGTACGGTTTCTAAATCATTTAAGGCACGTTATTATTCTAATGCTATTCCAGTACCAGCGACTGGTGTATATGCTCAAGCAACAATTACGCTTATATATAATTAAATCTAAGATTAACATACAACATGTTATGTGGGCTCCCAAGGCATGGTTTTCAGTCATGCTTTTTTTATCAAAAGAGTATAGCTGAATGATAGCGAGCCAAATCGCATACAATATCTATCATTAGACTTAATGCAATAATTAAATGATATTGTTATCATTAATCTAATAGAATTAAGATTAAATGATAGAAATGAATACACGTATTTATCTACGAGCTTCAACTAAAGATCAAGATGCAGAAAGGGCTTTGCAGATTCTTCAGGATCTAAACCAAAACTTGAATTTGGGTGAAACCATTGTGTACGTGGAAAACTATAGTGGTACGAAGTTAGACCGACCTGAATTGAATAAGCTGCTGTCAGAAGCAAATCAAGGTGACACCTTGTTAGTTGAAAGTATTGACCGCTTATCACGCCTAACCCAACGAGATTTTCAAGAGCTGAAGCGCAGGATCCAGGAGAAGGGACTTCGTTTAGTCGTAGCGGATCTTCCTACTACCTACCAAATGATTCAAACCAGTGACAGCATTACTCATTCAATCCTGGAACTCATCAACAATATGTTGATTGATCTCCTGGCAACAATGGCTCGCCTAGACAATGAGAAACGTATAGAACGTATTAAGCAGGGCCTGGCACGTTCGGGTTACAAGCCAACAGGTAAGAAAGCCAATGAGGCTAAGCACAAACGAATAAAAGAATTGCTAGCAGCTGGCAATATGACTAAGGAAGAAATTGCCAAAGCAGTGAATTGTGGAGTTGCAACTGTCTATCGAGTTGCTAAAGTTATCTAAAAGCGGACATTTTTACTTTGGAGAAACCGGACATTTCTATTTTGGAGTTACAAGATTGCTTCACATAAGAGATTTTATGTTAAATGTTTAGACCATTTTACTTTCTATTTCTTCCAATTGGCACATGAATCTATTCAAACTATATGAATAGGTTCTTGCTTGAGCGTGATGCTTCCTTTTTCTAAAAGGAATTGCCAACTCTTCATATACAGCAGGATCTTTTGGCTCTGCTAAGTGGATTTTTTTATCTCTTTCTAAAGCCCTTTGCAGATGATTAAAACCATTTTTAATTCTTTTAATTTTTAGTTCTGAACTTTTACAATAATATGCGATTAACCAACATTCTAAAGAGTGAATCGCAATCGCAAATATAAACTTTTCCTGATAATAGTTATAGGTATCAGGTTCAAAACTATCAATCCATTCTATCAATTTAGCTTGTACTAAATTATAGAAATCTTCTTGATTGCTATCGGCTAGAACTTTAGGACTTACGTCAAAACCAGGCTCTTCACAAACATCAGTGTCAATTTGAATAACTAAATAGTCTGTATTCACTAATGCATCTTCAAGGAAGTTTGATTTTAAATACTCTGGAATTTTAGTCCAACTACCATGTTCATCTTTCGCTGTTTTTAATGTCGAGACATCTAAGACAGGCACTAAAGAGTTAATTTCAGAGTCTACAAAAAATGATTCTAGAATAGTCTTTAATACTCGAAAATCTGTACTACCTTCACCAATAATAGAAAAACGCATAATTTTTATACCAATTAGAAATTTGAAGGTAATCCGCCTAGCATGCCTCTTAAAAAGGCTTCTGAAAGATTCAATTTTTCACCATTTCTTTTAGGCTTAGGTAGGTGTTCTTCTGTTAATTTTCTAATCTTAGTTTCACCACTGGTAGCTCTTTCAATAATAAAAATAGATTGATCTTTATCAAGTAAATCCATGCCATCTAGCACTGCTGCATTATGACTGGTTAAGAAGACTTGTTTATTATACTTTTTTGCCTTTTCAACTAATTTTTTTACTAAGACTTGGCATAAACGTGGATTAAGTGATTTATCAATACTCTCGATTGCAAATACAGATGGAGTTTGTTTTGAGCAAAAGAGACAGGCGTAGAATAAGCTAAATAGAAAGCCTTCATTAGCACTTTTAGGGGAAATATATCCATCCATGAAGCGATCTTTGAGAACAATTTTTTGTTCATTTAGATCCTCGACCAGTTCTATCTTTTCTAACCAATTGAAAATTGAAGCTGTATCAATTACATCTTTAAAGTTTTCAGGTTCTTTTTTTGCCATGACTTTTAACAGGGTGAATAATCCTTCCCCATGTATTCCTAATGGCTGAATTTGTGATTGAGTGTTCTCGCCCATTAGTGTGTTTATTTCAGGGTTGAAAATAACAAAATTATCTTTAGATGACTTCTTTGATCTGAAACCATCTATAAGTTTTAAGTTTTCACTTAAATAATGCATTTTATTTTGAATTTCTAATAACTTAGAAATTTTATTTTTATCTTTCTTTTTTAATTCTTTAATAAATTTTTCTTTATAAATCTCGTTAATATCCTCTACTTGAGGGAATAGTTTATTGATTTCAGAAAAGCTTTTGAATAAATCATTCATTACCTTGCTATGGCTTTCTTCAATATTCTCATCTATTAAATAACTTTTTTCACCATCACCATCATCATTTTCATTGAATCTAGCTGTAAATATTTTAGCTTTTAAACCACGATATGGATCTTCTTCATCATGGCAGATAGCTACCCCGATAGGTAGAAGATTATCTTGGGTAAAAATTGCAAAATTTTTAGACCGTTCTTCGTTATCACTCTTA
Source organism: Acinetobacter sp. 231_lipA (assembly GCF_058243005.1). Taxonomy (NCBI): domain Bacteria; kingdom Pseudomonadati; phylum Pseudomonadota; class Gammaproteobacteria; order Moraxellales; family Moraxellaceae; genus Acinetobacter; species Acinetobacter sp. 231_lipA. The sequence goes on from NZ_JBZAYU010000003.1 coordinate 14,763, forward strand.
TCTTTTTCTACCAAAGGGAATTGGCTAAGTGTTGTTAATGGATCTATTGGGCGTATTCCTCTTGATATCAGGAATTCATTACTCAACATATTCGATTTTGCAGCACTATACATTGCTAAAGCTTCTAAAATATTAGATTTTCCAGCACCATTTTCACCTAAAAATAGATTTACATGAGTTGGATCAAAGTAAATATCATTTAGTGATTTATAGTTAAGAATTCGAATCTTAGAAAGCATTTCAGATAGTCATAAAGATAAGTTTCAATGATATTAGCATGAACACAGAGCTAGATAGGAACTTTTAAGAGATGCTAAAATTAACATAATACACCTTATACGAAATGTGTTATAATTTTCCTTAGAAATCAATGCTGTAGTTTCTAGTTTATAGCCCAATCACACCCGATTGGGCTTTTTTTATGATTTTTCACGTTCCACGCCTATTCTTTGATCAATGTTCCACAACTTTGTTCATATCAGTTAAACAATCGTGGTTAATCATAGGGTCTAAAAAAACGGCTCCAAAAGCCTCTTTTTTCCGGTTCCTGTTCAATGTGCTCGGTTACTGGAATCCGCTTATTTTCAGTCTTCTCTGGAGTAGTCAATCCGTCATGTTTAGCTTCTGCTGTGTCCGGTTCGGGATCTGTTTTGACCATGCTTGCTTGCACGGGTTCTTGATCGGTAAACGTAGTCATATTAGGTTTTGGGGCTTCTAATAAGCGTTGCATCGTTTCAATTTGGTTTTGATAGAAAGATTCCCGATCTTTGGCATCCTCAAGCTGATTTTTTAGCATGTCTATTTGTTGTTTAAGCAGTAAAACTTCTGCCGAATTTGGACTGTCCACTTTTACAGGTTCTTTTACATCCTGTTTTCTAATAGGTTCACCAAATACTCGAATAGCTTCAGCTAAATCAATCTTATTATCAGAATTTTTACTTAAAATTCCTTTATTTATTTGGTTGTAAATTGTTTGTCTATTTATGCTGTAAAGCTTAGATAATTCAAGAACTGAAAGACTTTTCATGGTGTAAAACTATGCCTAATCTTGTCAAAAGTTGATGTCTATTAGACTGTCTAATAGACAAATGATCAAGTCTATAATTTAGGCAGCTTTAAACCCAACTTTTTGAAGATAAGGATGTAATTCTTCAAATCTAGTAGGATCTTGAAGCATTTCAGCAATGCGTATGGCAAACTGCTGATAGCTTTCGGTTCCCTGAGAGTATTTACTCATTTCAGGTAATTTCGAAAGTTTATTAGAAAATAAGTGACGTTGAGCATCTGTCATTTTTGAGAAAGCATCTAATGTATTTGGATCTCTCTTATTTTCACTATCAGGATTAGTTACTTTTTTATGCTTAAAACTGAATGAAAAACCCGAAATAGAGCGACCATTTTTATGCTGTTGATATTTAGCTGAGATGTCCGTAGATTTGTTTACTTGTTCTAATGCAAACTCTAAAACATAGGTCTTAAAGTTACTCATAGTTTTATATTGATGTTCTTCAACACCAAGCTGCTGGCGAAAAATACTTAAATTAAAAACAGGGGTTTTACCAGTGGATCGCCATTGAATGAGTAATTCGTAAAGTCGAATAGCATAAGCGCTAGTTAGTTTTGATACTTGCTGTAAATCATATTTGGTGAAATTCTCTTCAAGTCGTGTAATTAATGGGACAATTTCTTGAGTGAAACGTAAATAAATGATTCCTGATTTTTTTTCATATCCAATTTTATCCACCCAGCGGCAATGAAAGCTTCGGTTTTTTCCTGTTTTAGGATTGATATCATGATACGTAACATAACGTTTAAATAAGCTTTTAGACGCATCTCTCAGCACTGTATATGCAGTATGCTTTTCTACGTTAAAAGTATTGATATAGCTACTAGCGTGAATCGCTAACAAACTATTTTCTGTGATCCCGTGTCCTGTTTCTCTTGCTTCAGCGATTGCTAAAAGAATGAGGCGCTGTTCGACTATGTCTAATGTGTAGCTAGCTTGGACAAGAGTATTATCTTTTACGATTTCTTTTTTCATTTCTAATAATTAATTTAAAACTAGCTCATAGAATAAACTATTTAAATAGTCTATTCAACACACACAATTACTTTGGTTAAAAGCAATCTATATTATTGATTTAAAATTATTTATTGGGGTCTATAAACCTATTCATACAGTAAAAACAGTAAATACAGTAAAAACAGTAAATACAGTAAATACAGTAAATACAGTAAATACAGTAAATACAGTAAATACAGTAAATACAGTAAATACAGGAGATACAGGAGATACAGGAGATACAGGAGATACAGGAGATACAGGAGATACAGGAGATACAGGAGATACAGGAGATAC
>NZ_JBZAYU010000004.1:0-15091 GCF_058243005.1 Acinetobacter sp. 231_lipA
GCAATTGCAATAATACTTAAATATCAGTAAGTTAAGATAAAAGAAAAAGTTAAAAGATCAGCAGAATCCCGGCTTGGAAACAAGTCGGCTTTTTTATGAGCAGTTTTGATAGTTCTTGCCAATAATTTTGTTTAAAAAGTAGCCGATTTTTCGGTTTTTCTAATATTCTCAACGTCCCAGGATCTAAAATTATCCCCATTTCCTGCGGATAAACCTGGGACAGTTTTTAGCCTATCTTGTACGCATATGCTCACAACAATTCCGGCCCTTTGCGTCTATACGCAATAATAGAATTTTCATATGATTAAGTGGTCAGGAACAGGAAGTTCCATATAATTAAAAATAAGCACCAGGATGGCGCTATATAAGACACGCAAGAGCACAGAGACCTAATGTTCCAATAAAAAACCCTGGCAGGATGCCGGGGTTTTTTATTGCCTGAATATAGTAATTAGTGGGCAGTATCTGATTGGTTTTGATTGATAAATTTAACCAACGTATCCTGAATAAATTCCTCCAACTCAATACCTTGTTTTTTAATTAATTTTTCTAAATTTTCAATTATTTCATGGTCTAATTCAAACGAAATTTCTGATGAGGTCGCCATTAATAAATCGTAGTTGCTTTCTACCATTTTTCTAAAGACTTCCTCAGGATTATTCTTTAATGGCACGTTGAAAGACAGTCGGAGAGAACTGTTAATAATTTCAACATGTGTATATCCAAGATGTTCTGTACTTTTTCCGACAAATCCTAAATGCTTCATCATGATTCTCGAATCTGGTTATAGCGAATAGCCCTCAATCGAGAGCTATATAAATCAAGCCAGGCTTTCTTTTACAAATTGTGGATCAACAATAAATAATCGAATAAGGGATGTTGCTGCTCCTGAAGGTCTTCTAGCACCTTGTTCCCAAGATTCGAGTGTACGTCTCGAAACACCCAGAAGTTTGGCAAACTGTTCTTGTGTCAGTTGAGCCTTTCTACGAGCTAATGCTACATCGGTCTCAGTGATTACAGTTCTTTTAGCAGCATTATTAGCAAGCATGTCATCTATACCTAGCAAGATTTCAGCTTCAATATCTCTGGTTGCTTCAAAAGCTTCGAGTTCTTTTTCAGTCATTAAACGAGTCATTTAATTTCTCCACCAATGCTTGAAGAGTTTTCTTACTAAGCTGTACCGTTTGCTTTTTACTGTACAGGGTTAATAACCAGATCTCTCCATTTGTTAAACGATTAAAGTAGATGACTCTGACACCACCACTTTTACCCCTACCACCACTCGTCCATCTAATTTTACGAATGCCACCTGAATTAGGCTCTACATCTCCGGCTTCAGGATTTAATGCCAAGAATGTTTTAAATTCTTCGTACTCTTCCTGAGTCCAATAAACAAGACAGTATTTAGTAAATAATGGGGTTTCACATATTGTATACATTGCTGATGTTCATACTACCTTGTAGTAACTACATCATATACCACTATGTAGTATTATTGAATATTAATTTTCAGCTTTTTGGTTGTTTAGATTTAACAAGCAGAGTTCTTATATAATTCTGAGGATAAAGGCTATCAAATATGCATACGTAAAATTCTGCGTGAAACCATATTGAAGAATTCAAAAATCACCCTTTAGATTAGGAGCAATAGGATGAACTACTTTGCACAGGATCCCTTCTAGGTAATGTTACCTAGGAGGAATCATGAAAAGACTGAAATCTCAGTATCATCAATCTGTAAAAAAACCACATCCTAATGATTATTTTTATAAACGCTTTCCTAATGTGAAAAGTGTTTATCATAAAAAATTCAGTACACACCAAGAGAAAAGCTTTTATTCAATTCATTGCATTGAATATAAAAACTATCCTCTTAAACTTCGTGTAGCGCGAGGGCCTGGTCTAGCTGAAGCATGGGATGATCTTCCAGCATATGTCTATAAAGTTGCTAAAAGTTGGAAACATAATTCCAGAAGACAGCATCAGTACTACAAAGAACATGAACAACACTAAGAAAAATGAGGGAGTTTTTCCCTCATTTTTTGTATAAAACTCATTCTAAAAGACTGATTATTAGAAATAGATAAAGGATTCTGCATCATTGAAAGAGTAAAATTTATAAAATCAGAAGTATTGAAATTGCCTTCTGTTAACTTGATGAAATGAGTACTAAAACCTATGAAAAGAGATGAAATTTTAGGACATGACTCTTCTGAAAAAATCATTTTTTGCTTTCTTTATGAAAATGATGAAAAGGTTATCTCGCTGTTCGTTCGCTATTCAGATGAAAATACGATGAATATTGCAAAGCAGTCAGTCACTTTACATAGCCTATTTTGGAAATCAGATACGAGTGCACAAAATTTGAAGGAATTATTTGAAACTGATCCTTCTTTAGTAAATTTAGGCGTAGAGTTTTGGGCAGATTTTTTTCAGATCAATAAAAAATTTCCACCAGGCTTCAATAATGTGAAAGGACCGCTCCATGAATAACAAACTATTTGATCATCTTGTCCTTTCACTAAAAGAAGCAGGTGCCATAAAACGTGATGAAATTCAGGCAAGCCAAGCCACAGACCTTAGGCTGCCTGACTCTAAAGCAGGGTGTGAAAAAATGGGATTAACCCAAGTAGAGTTTTCTATACGTTTACATCTCAGGAAAACAACCAACAGAACTGAAAGTAAATTTAAATAACTTAGAAAGTATTAACTTTTAAATTAAATGTTTATATAAAAAAGCTATCCAAAGAATTATAAATTAAACAACTTCCGGTCACGTTCATCTGTTAAATATTTATCCATCTGAGCAATTAGTTTAGCTCTGGCCTGTTCATCATCTTCGGTGATTTTCAACATACAGGATCCAATTAAAATTTTGCGTCTAGTATCATCCTTTCGAGCCTGTTCTTTCTCTTTGGCTCGTTCTCTTGCCAGTGCTGCCTGTCTTTGAGCCTTTAACTGCTTTAGCTTTTCTTCCTGTGCCTTGATTTTGCTGTCTAGTGTTTCAGTAATGCTCATTAATCCAATACCATCATCCTGGGAAACCATCCCTAACATAAGCGCACTTGAATATGCATTCAAGGTGCTATATGTATAGTAATGTTTTCCTCGAAGAGCGCACTTATGCAAACTTCGTTTGCAAGTCCGATTGGGGTTCCCCCAATACCCCAACAACCGTATCCACGGTTGTATTTCACTACGTGAAAATTTAAAAGCGAAAAACAAGCATGGCGATTTACCACTTTTCAGTCAAAACCGTAGCACGATCAGCAGGGCGATCCGCCACTGCTGCGATTGCCTATCGGGCAGGTGAAAAGATCTATTGTGAACGTGAAGGCCGAGAACATGACTACAGCCGAAAAACCGGGGTGGAATACAAAGAGATTTACTTACCCGAAGGCGCACCAGAACATTTAAAAAACCGAGAAAAACTCTGGAACGAAGTCGAACAACGCGAAACCCGAAAAAACTCGACTGTAGCCAGGGAATTTGAAATTGCCTTTCCAAGTGAATTAAACCAGGAACAACGTCTGGCCATGCTCGAAGAATTATGTGCCAGCATCGTGGAAAGACATCAAGTAGCCGTCGATGCCTGCATCCATGCACCGCATACCGGATCCGGCAGTGATGAGCGCAATTATCACGCCCATATCCTGATGAGCACACGTAAACTCACGCCAGAAGGTTTTACAGAAAAAACCCGGGAACTCGATCAGAAACATAGTGGAGAAATCGAGCACTGGCGCGAACACTTTGCAGATATCTGCAATATGCACCTCGACATGGCCGGATCCACAGCAAGGGTTGACCACCGCAGCTACAAAGACCAGGAGAATGGCTTGCAGGCCACCCTGCACGAAGGACCGAAAGTCACCGAACTACGCAGAAGAGGCATCGAAACCGAAATCAGCCGAACCAACGATGAGATCAAAGAAAGAAATCAGGCTCAGCTGCAATACGGCAAAAATATGGATCTACTGATTGCTGAAAATGAGATCACACTCAAAAAACTAAAAACAGAACAGCAGATGCATATCCAAAATAGCGCTAAAACGCCACCATTAAGCGCAGAAGAGCAATTTCAATACATACAGAGAGAAACTCTAAGCAAACTGCTCAAAGGCGAAATAAGCGCAAAAGAGGCGAATTTAGACCTAGATTTTATGCAAGACAATCTTGAGAAAGTCGAAGGTATCTTGAACAAGCAACAAAAGCACAAAAATGACTTCAATCAGCAGCTCGCCCAAGACATCGTGAAAAGCAGACTCAAACAAAGTCATGACAAATTGCAAAGCTTGGTGGATCAACACAACGAGTTAGGTCAGAACAAGCCCTTGCTGTTTGGAAAAAAAGCTTGGGAGGCACAACGTGATGCGATTTACCAGGAACACAAACAACTGAAAGATAGACATGAATACCAGAAAAAAAATGGTGTGAAGGATTTATTGGAAAACGAAAAATTCAAAGCACATGCCTGGACACAGTACCAAAAAGAGCATCCAGCCAAAGCCGAGCAATATCAGAACCTCTATGAGTCCTACCGAGCTATTAAAAACTGTGTGGATAAGATCAAAGCAGAACAACAAATGAAACTTAGACAAGAACAACAGCTCAAAGCACAGCAACAAGCTCCTAAAATGAAATCTCGTGGCATGAGGCGATAAACAGAGCGAGTGTCTACGAGCGAACTGAAAAAATTTGACCATCCCTTTCCCTGATTACAAGCTCCCTATCCATCAATCACCTGCTTTACAGAGCATCCCGAATGGGTGCGAACTTTCCAAGTTTGCTTCTTAAATCGAGCGAAGCGAGAAAAAAAGCTGATGAGCGAAGCGAATTCCGACTTGCTTTTGATCTTGCCTTTGCTTTTTTTAAAGTCACAACGAGATTAGGCCAAAAATTGCCCCGACGAATCGAGCGAAAGCGAGATTCAATAGAGTTTGAGCGAACGAAGTGAAGCGAAAACCAAGGGCAATTTTTCTTTGCCTGGGCTTTTAATTATTTTTTAAGTTTTTAAATGCTTTTAGAGATGCTATAAGCCTTTATTTGCAATAGTTTAAGAGGTGATAAAGATAGGTTTAAGGGGTGATAAAGATAGGTTTAAGGGGTGATAAAGATAGGTTTAAGGGGTGATAAAGATAGGTTTAAGGGGTATTTGAATAGCTGAATTATTGACTATTTAAAATAAATAGAATATAACCTAGTTAAATGAATTAATAAGCTTCATATCATGACAAATAACAATAAATTAGTTGTTAAGGATAATGCTCTTATCGATGCCTCTTTCAACTTATCACTCATAGAGCAACGTATTATGCTCTTGGCCATAGTTGGAGCTAGAGAGTCTTCTAATCTCACATCTGATACACCAATAGAAGTATTCGTAAGTGACTACGTTCATCAATTTAAGGTAGATAGTAATAATGCCTATGGCTTGCTTAGAGAGGCAGCGAAAACACTAAAAAGAAGAGAGTTTAGTTATTTAGATAGATATAAGGGCCAAGAAGCTCTTACTACAGCAAATTGGGTAAATAAAGTGACCTATGTAGATTCTAGTGGCCTTATCGTTTTATACCTTAGTAACGAAGTTATCAGTTTAATTAGCCGATTAAGCGAACAATTCACAAAATACCATATAGAACAAGTGTCTGACTTTAAGAGTAAATATAGCATCAGACTATATGAGCTACTAATTAAATGGTTGAATGTAGCAAAAACTGAGAAATATAGTATTAACGATCTTAGATCAAAATTAGGGCTGGATGCGACTGAATATTCAACTATGTCTAATTTTAAATCTAATGTCTTAGACAGAGCAGTAAGTGAAATTAATAAACATACCAATATTACCGTTGACTATGACCAATTCAAAAAAGGTAGAGTTATCACAGATATTCAATTCCGAATTAAATCAAAAGCAATACCAGCTCAACATGAATTAACAAAAACATCCCAAGTAACATTCCACCAAATGACAGATGCTCAAATCAATATGTTTGGCAATCAGCTTTCACGACTCCCTGAATTTTCAAACTTAGCAAATGGCAATGAAAGCTATGAGAGCTTAGCAGCAAAAATCAAAGAAATGCTGAGAGATCCAATACAACAAAAGCAGTTTTTACCCCACCTACAAAACCTTGGCTTTAAAGCTTGAGTGTATTGGAGAATACACATATTGTATTCTCCAATACATTTTCAAAATACACAGCAATACACTATGAATACAGCTACAAAATACAGTGTTAGTAATGCTGCAACGCTGTATAAAAAATCTAGAGCTACACTATATAAAGATATAAAAAATGGTGTGTTAAGTCGTGACCATGATGGTTGTATAGATTTTTCAGAACTACTTCGTGTCTATGGTGAGCCTTTTGGAGCAAAACAGGCAAAACGTATTGATACGTCTTCAATACAAAATCAAAATACACCTGAATACATTGATAAAACAGTGGTAGAACTGAAAAGCCAAATCGACTTCCTAAAAAAACAGTTAGAAAAAGCCGAAGATCGTGAATCCAAGGCGAACGCTCGTATAGATACGCTTCTAACACTCATCGAAATGAAGCCTCCCACAGCCAATATGACTACGTTTACCGATCAGAAATCTAGCCAGGATATAGCAACGGATCCTCGGCCAGAAGCTGAACCGAAAGATGACGGATTGACTACTCCGGAGCAGGCTGAAAATAAGCGGATTCCCGTACCGGAGCACGTTGAACAGGAGCCGGAGAAAAGGGGCTTTTGGAGCCGTTTTTTTAGACCCTATGATTAACCACGATTGTTTAACTAATATGAACAAAGTCGTGAAACATTGCTTAAATAATAGGCGTGGAACGTGAAAAATCATAAAAAAAACCCATCTTGGGGAAGATGGGCTATCAACTAGAAACTACAGCATTGATTTCTATAGATAATTATAACACATTTCGTATAAGGTGTATTATGTTAATTTTAGGTAAATTTAAAAATAACAATACATTTTGGAAGTTGATTATATGGAAGTAACATTAGATCAAGTGAGATCAGTATTTGAGGACGTGCTTCAAAATCGAATGACACGAGAAGAAGCAAGTGTCTGGGCTTTTTCAGTAATATCAGCATCAGATACTAATTCATTGATTCTAATACCGAATGAAAAAAGAAATAAGGTATGGAATGGCGTGCTGTATCTTGGTGGAATAGATTTAATGGGAAATCCAGATGAATATCTTTTCACTGAAGAGGATATCATTATCGCAATGACTGAAAAATTATAATGAATGAACTGTAAACTTAACATAATGGCGCTTATACAAAATTTTTAAATTTCTTTAATTATCATAAAGATAATCTAATTTTTGAAATGTCGTATAAGGTGTATTATGTTAATTTCAGAAATTCTTAATTTTAACGATTTTCTAATAGCTGATAATCTACCTATATCAACTTAAAAATATAAATTATTTATAAACTTATCAATTATAATAATCTCTCTGAATTATGTATTTTGATTTTTTAAGTGAGAATAATCGATGCAGATCGTTGGAGATGAGCTACAACGTCTTGCTTTAGCTGAGCATAATCTTACAAGTTTTGATTTATTGGGTAGAAGTGCCTTCAATCGTTATTACTACGCAGCTTTTTTAACAACACGAAGAACACTAGGAATGATGCAAAGTAATTGGAAGGGAACAGCTCATGCAGAAATTCCTAACTTATTAGAAAAAGCTTTAAGAAAGCCTGTATCAAATCAATTAAAAAACCAACTTCGGATAGGTCTGATAGATGAAGGAGACAAAAGTCGAATTCTTACAAATGTTCATTCAGCAGGTTATGAACTAGCCCAGTTACTAAAAAATGCATATCACGCTAGAATTTTGGCTGACTATGAGCCTGAAATTCCCCTTACTAAAGAGCATGATATAATAATGTTACAATCATATAAGCTTACAACAGCTCAAGAGTGGCCAAATAAAGCCGAAATTTTATGTAAACGGCTTTTAAAAGGCTGGAAGGAGGCTGGTCTTGCTTGATACGTCATTATTAGAAAAATTAAAAAGTATTAAAGACAAATACTATATTTCTAGAATAGAGAAGAGGGATTATGATAATTCATTGATATTATATATTCCAATTGATCGTATAAGTGAAATAGCAAAAGATGGTTGCATTTCAAAGCTACAACTTGAAATTTTATTGAAAAACTTGTCTTCAGAATATGAAAATAAAATAGAAATATTATATACAGAATCTGATCGATTAAATAGTTTAGCTAAAGGAATCGAGTTACTCTTAAAAGCTAATTTCAGTGATCTTATAAATGAGACTAATTTTACATTCCTTTCGTCTGAAAAAGTAAGTGTGGAAATCTTTGTTGAAAACTTAAATGAAGATAAAAAGAATAGCATAAACAAGTACATTGAATCTTTATTTAAGGAATCTCATATAGAGGTTGTAAATATAGAATGGATTGGTGATCCTGAAGAATACCCATCACCAATAGAGATTCTGATTGCATTAAAAAAAATGCAACCTATATCACTAGAACTTTTTCTAACCGATTTAAATTTAGATTTTCAATCAATAAATACTAAATGGTTAAATAGGCAACTAGATAAACTAATTAAAAGGGGTTTATTAGTTCGAGATAATGTTTCTAAACAATATGCACTTTCATGGAAAGGTTTGAGTATTATTCCAAATGTCTCTAATAGTTCAAATTCTGATATAAAGAGAGCACTTTCATTAGGTCATAGAAAATGGTAAATTGCGTTTAGGAGCGGTGCAACAGTTACGCTAGGGTGTGTATCATACCCGTTTGCGAAGGCTAGACACAGAATCACTGATGGACTTAAGTCCAATAGTGCATTCGCCCTCTTGGACTTAAGTCCATCATTGAAACATATTTGAGAATTGTGTCATGAATGCCCCACCGCTCCTAGTTTCTTTCACTTCTGTTGAAAAATACATAGAAGCTTTACCTATAAGCCATCAAGATAAATATTCAGGAAATATTAAAGAACTATATTCTAGAGGTTTCCCCCCCATTGTATCTAAACTCTGCTTAGCTATTCTTTTTGGGTACTCATCAGATTTCATCTATACCTTATCTACAAAACCAAATAAATTTTATAGATCTTTTTCAATTAGAAATGGTAAAAAAACACGACAAATTTTTGCTCCGAAGGTTGCTTTAAAGGTAATTCAAAAATGGTTTTCAACTCACCTTAGCAAGGTTATTGAGTTTCAACCACATGTGGTTGGTTTTATTAAAGGAAAGTCTTTCGCTGATGCTTCTAAAATACATATAGGAGCTCGGTGGGTATTATCTGTAGATATAGTCAATTTTTTCTCTTCTATTCATAAAGATGATGTAGTTCAATCACTAATATTAGAAAATTACTCGTCAAAATCAGCAGAATTAATCGCAAACTTATGTTGTTTAAATGGTGTGCTTGCCCAAGGTTCTCCAGCGAGTCCTATTTTATCTAATTTATTTATGAAAGACATAGATGTTAAATTAGTTGAACTAAGTCAGAAATATAATATCTGTATTTCTCGCTATGCAGATGACATCACATTTTCTGGAAAAAACGATTATTCTGAAAATCTTCTTCAAGATTTAGAAGAAATATTTAACGGAAGTAACCTTAAATTAAATACTCAAAAAACTTATTTCTCAGATGCTTCTAAGGGTCAAAGATTAAAGGTGCATGGTCTATTAGTTCAACAGGATAAAATAGCTTTAACTAAAAGCTATAGAAATAAGTTAAGAGCTTATAAACATATGATAAAAAACGAAAAAGTAGCCGAAAAAGATATCAAAAGATTAACAGGTCATATCAATTTTTCAGAGTTTATTGAATCTAATCAGAAATAAATCCATTTAACAAAAAATCTCTTATTCGAAATTTAGAAGCTGGATTTTTCCACTAATTTATTCTCCATTTAACATAATGGGCGTTATACGAAACGCAATATAAAAAGACTTTGTTTTTCAGATAGTTAAAAATTTTTGACCGACCTCAAAAACAGCAAAAAGCCGACTTAGACACAAGTCGGCTGTTTTTTAATCAAAACTGGTAGCTTTTGCCAATAAAAATGATCACTATTTAACCAATTTTGAGTTTTTGTCTGTGTTATCAATCCATTCATTACCAAAAATATCCCCAATTTCTGCGGATAAAATAGGGATAGTTTTTTACATCATATCAAGTTGAATTATTGGTAAATTAACTTAACTAATTTTTAATTTAATCTAAATAATACTTATTTTTTAATTAGATATTTAGAATATTAATTCTAATAAATAGAAACAGAATGTAATATATAGAAACATTAATTAAACATTAAACTCATAATGTAATTTAGGTTATATATGCCATCAATGAATTTATCAAAATTAAGTGCTGCTATTATTTTAGCACTAAGTGCTGCTGCTTGTAGTAGTGGTGGAAATCACTCAACAACATCTACTTCCCCAGTAATCACTGAACAAACTGCTGCTGAGAAGGCTGCTGCTGAGAAGGCTGCTGCTGAAAAGGCTGCTGCTGAAAAGGCTGCTGCTGAGAAGGCTGCTGCTGAGAAGGCTGCTGCTGAGAAGGCTGCTGCTGAAAAGGCTGCTGCTGAAAAGGCTGCTGCTGAGAAGGCTGCTGCTGAGAAGGCTGCTGCTGAGAAGGCTGCTGCTGAGAAGGCTGCTGCTGAGAAGGCTGCTGCTGAGAAGGCTGCTGCTGAAAAGGCTGCTGCTGAAAAGGCTGCTGCTGAAAAGGCTGCTGCTGAAAAGGCTGCTGCTGAGAAGGCTGCTGCTGAGAAGGCTGCTGCTGAGAAGGCTGCTGCTGAAAAGGCTGCTGCTGAGAAGGCTGCTGCTGAGAAGGCTGCTGCTGAGAAGGCTGCTGCTGAGAAGGCTGCTGCTGAGAAGGCTGCTGCTGAGAAGGCTGCTGCTGAAAAGGCTGCTGCTGAGAAGGCTGCTGCTGAGAAGGCTGCTGCTGAGAAGGCTGCTGCTGAGAAGGCTGCTGCTGAGAAGGCTGCTGCTGAAAAGGCTGCTGCTGAAAAGGCTGCTGCTGAAAAGGCTGCTGCTGAAAAGGCTGCTGCTGAAAAGGCTGCTGCTGAGAAGGCTGCTGCTGAGAAGGCTGCTGCTGAGAAGGCTGCTGCTGAGAAGGCTGCTGCTGAGAAGGCTGCTGCTGAGAAGGCTGCTGCTGAGAAGGCTGCTGCTGAAAAGGCTGCTGCTGAGAAGGCTGCTGCTGAGAAGGCTGCTGCTGAGAAGGCTGCTGCTGAAAAGGCTGCTGCACTTGAGGCTAACCGTTTGGTGCTTTTAAATAAAGCAAAAGAAGCAGGGTTGAATGACCAGCAAGCTGCTGATTATGCAGAGACCAATAAAGAATCTGATGCAACTACAGCTCAAACAGCTTTAAATACTATTATTATTAATATTGAAAAAGCTGAAATTTCTGCTGCTAAGGGTATATCTGATAATACTTATCCTATTGGTAAGATTACTGCACAAACTACATCTTCTTCTACTTCTACCCGTAATTCATTAACCCAAGAATCTAGAATACAATCTGTTGTTTATAATCAACCATATTCAGTTGTTTTAGGTAATTATTCTGGTCAGGTGTCTTATAACAATAGTACTGGTGCATTAATAACTGATAATCGTACATCAAATATTGCTATAAATGGTTTAAAAACGAGTACTGATGCAATACCAAATATTGGCTCTGCAACCTACGTAGGCAAAGCCTTTAATGGTACATATACTCCTGGTCAATTTGACTTCAATACATTTACTCAATCTAAGGATACAATTAAAGAAGGGCAATTAAATTATACCGTTAACTTCAGCGATCGCTTAGGTTCAGGTCAAATCACTGGTTTAGGCAATGTTATTAGCCTAGATCAAGGTTCTATTTCTGGAACTGGAATCACCTCAACAGCTAAACAGTTAAATAACACTGGCATGTATTCATTAGATTTTTATGGTAAAAAAGCCGAAGAAATTGCTGGTAAAGTAGTTTTTAATGGTAAAGATACAGTAGGTTTTGGCGGCATCCGTGGTGAAATTTCTAAATAAAAATTCATCCTAAATTATATATACTCTAGGCCGTCTGAAAATATATTCCATTTCAGACGGTTTTTTATCATTATATTGGCAGTAATTTGATGAATATCAAATGTTTATTATTATTTTCAGTAGCTTTTTCTAGTACTGCTTTTTCCCAAGAATTACCACCAAACCAAACAGTATTTTTTGAGCAAGATCCATTTATCCAACCTGAATTATTAATCAGAAAAACAGTAGATACGGAGCTAAATCTCTCCACACTACCTCCAAACTCAAGTTTAGAAGACTATATTAATCAGGCAATTGTTCATAAAGACTGGAACGAGCTTGAACAACTATTAGATAAATACAGACAAGCTGATAGCTATGATCATATTTTATATGAATATGGTTTAGGGGCTTTATATCGTTTTCAAGGAAAGCAAAAGAAAGCCATAGAAATGTATAAACAGATTATTAAAAACAATCCCAATTTACATTATCCACGCTTTGATCTATCCATGATGCTGTTTGAAGATAAACAATATAATGAAGCCAAAAGTGAATTTGAAATAGTAAGACCTTTTCTTCCTACTCAAATACAAGGATTGATAGATCAGTTACTAACGACTATGAAAAAGTCTCAGGACTGGCAACCAACAGTAAATTTTAATTTTGAAAAAACAGATAATGTTAATCAATCATCTAATATAAAAGAGATTTCTATTGGAGATGCAACTTTCATACGTGATGAAGAATCACTCCCCAAAAAGGCAAAGGGTCTTGGTTATACATTAAATGCATCACGTGAAAAAAATATGATGAGTAATCATTATGCATATTTTAGCGCAACATTTAACGGTATAAACTATTGGGATAATAAAGATTATAGTGAACAAACGATTCGGATTGATACAGGTTATAAATATAAAGATCTTAAGCAGTCTTTTGGAATAATTCCATTTATTGGACAAAACATATTAGGCAATAGTCGTTACAGCCATAACTATGGTACAGGGCTAGAATACAATCGATTGTTATCAAATCGCTTACAAGTTTCTGCCAATACAACGCATATCCAAAAACGATACCAAGATTCAGACCTTGCACACTATTATGATGGTCATTCTAATAGCCAAGCTGCATTAGTTATGTACCAACCAAAATCCCAATTACTCATATATAGTGGCGTAGACTGGCTGCAAGATCGCTTAGCAGACGAAGCTGAATCATCCAATAAACAAGGTATACGAAGCGGATTTTTATACTTTGGGGACTCATTGGGTATCAATGGCAACATACGTTATTCTAAGCGTAATTTTTTAGCAGATAACATTTGGTATGGTATCCATCGCAAAGACAATGAATATGAATTAAATGTAGCTGCTTGGCGCAAACAGTGGCAGTGGAAGGGTTTTACTCCTAAATTAAACTATCGGTATCAAAAAATTGAAAGTAATTTACCGCTTTATGAGCGTAATAATGCTACATGGTTTATGACAATAGATAAGATTTTCTAATAACGAAAACTCTGCTTTAGAACCTTTTTATTATTTAACATAAAATCTCTTATACGAAAATGGGTTGTTAGAACCCATTTAAAGTGTCTATATTCTCACCAATAAAAATGTCTAGTTTATGATGGCTTAAACATCATGGACTGGATATGAAATATAGATGCTGATCACTATGTCTGACAAAGAAATTCAACGTCTTGCAGTTCTGCAAGACGTTCGAGATTATCGTATTACACAAGTCCGTGCTGCTGAAATCCTTAATCTTTCAACCCGTCAAATTACCCGGTTATTACAGAAGCTCAATCAAGATGGTGTTTCAGGTATGGCGCATGCCAGTCGTGGTCAACCTGGCCATCGTCGCCATGATGATTTATTAAAATCAAAATGTCTTTCCATTATTTCTGAACATCTGCTGGGATTTGGACCTACCTTGGCCCATGAGAAGCTCAGCAGCATGTTTGACCTGAATATCCCGGTAGAAACGCTTCGGCGCTGGATGACTGCAAATGACCTCTGGATTCCACGATCCAAGCGCCTTAAACGTCCATATCAGCCACGTTATAACCGGGATTGCTTCGGTGAGCTAATCCAGATTGATGGCTCATATCATGACTGGTTCGAAGGACGCGCTGCTAAGTGTTGCTTGCTGGTTTATATCGATGATGCCACTGGAAAGCTGTTGCATCTGCACTTCTGTGAGGCGGAAACGACCTTCGACTATATGCTTTCAACCCGAGCCTACATTGAACAATACGGTAAGCCTCTGGCCTTTTATAGCGATAAACATTCGGTCTTCCGAGTGAACCAGAAATCGAGCCAGGACAGCAAAATCACGCAATTCGGGCGGATTCTGAATGAGTTAAATATTGATATTATCTTCGCCAACTCACCCCAGGCCAAAGGCCGTGTGGAACGTGCCAATAGAACACTCCAGGATCGCCTGATCAAGGAAATGCGCCTAGAAGGTATCTGTTCAATTGCCGAGGCAAATGCCTGGCTGCCCTGCTTTATTGAGCATTTCAATCAGAAGTTTGCCAAGTGTGCGCGAAACTCAAAGAATTTACATCGGCCATTAACCGAATCTCATCTTGAACTGGATGATATTTTTACCTGGCAGGAACCGCGTAAGGTCACCAAGAATCTGACCCTGACCTATGACAAATGTATTTATCTGCTTGAACCGACAGAGCTGAATCATAAGCTTGTTGGGCAATATATTTCATTTCTGGAGTACCCAGATGGCACTGTGGCCCTCATGCACGAGGGACGAAAGCTCAACTACAGCATTTTCAATAAATTAGCTGGGCTACAGCAGAATGAGATCGTTGAGAATAAACGGTTAGGTACAGTTCTGGCACATATTCAGCAACAGCATGAAGAGTTGGAAAAACAGAATAAACGTTCCCGTCTCAAGAAAAGTATGCCGAGTCGTAAAGCTCAGAAAGCTGTTATTGAACAAAGAAAGTTAAATCCTGTGCTTGACTCTTGTGGTTAAAAACAGGACATTTTAAATGGTTTATCGCATAGACATTTTAATTGGTGAATAACA
>NZ_JBZAYU010000005.1:0-5909 GCF_058243005.1 Acinetobacter sp. 231_lipA
GTATGAGTTACTTTATGTTTAGGAAAATTATTTTAAGTTTGTGCTTAAGTTTACCTCATGTAACTTCAGCAGAAAATCTAGCATTAACTTCTAAAGAATTAATAGATTTAGAATTTAGAGAAAATTTAAATAAAAACTATTCGCTTGAGGAACTTACTTTAATACTTAATGAAAAATTGAAGGAAATATCAGTAATTTTTCCTGAAATACAGGGTGTTTTTGTAGATGAAAAAAATAGGGAAATTGTACTTGTTACTTTAAAAAGTGAGGACGATTTTATAAAACTTCAACAAGCTAAAAGTATATTAAATGCTCCAGTAAGATTAATGGTACTTTCAGCTCCATTTCTAGAACATTAAAAAATGTCTATACAAAAATTAAAGATAGAATCATTTTACATAGTAAGAAATCTCTATTTTTAGACATTTTGATTATGCTAAAGGAATAGCTATAGCCATATTTCAAAGTCGGGCAACTTTGCGCTTGCTGTAATCTGATTAGTAATAAGAAAAACCAAGTAAAGTACCGATCATCTAGTATTTTTTAGGGTCGATCTGACACCAGTCATAGGTTTTTTCTTTGACGTTATTTGGTTGGAATGAGTAACACGGCTTTTTCGTCATGATTCTGACGAGTGTTTCTCCATCATCAACTTTGATTTGAAGTGCATATTGTTCTAATGCTTTCTTATCTGCTCTGCGCTGTTGAATTTCATCAAGGCTTGGAACATACAAAAATATAGCCAAAAGCAATACGAGAACCAAAGCCACAAAAGTACTGGCAAAAAACAGGATAAATTTTGCATTTAGTTTAGCTGTAACTTGGTTTAAATGCTGAATACTGTTGTTCAATGCGCCTGTATGCTTCTTATTTGCGTTTTCTAGCGACTTTTCAGCCTTATTGAGTACTCCGCTAGCCACTTCGTTGTAAAACGTCTCTAATCGCTTGTTATCGTCTGCTATGGCTTCTCTGTATTCCTTCATAGATGCCAATAGAATATATAACTGATCGTCTAGGTCTAAATCATCATTTTGGTTACTCATCGTGACCATCCATCATTATCTAAATCTCGTGATGCCTTACGATTTGCTTGTTCGGCTCGTTGTTTATCTAATTCTTGCTGTCGCTTCATTTCCGCTTGGCGTTCCAGTTCTAGGCGTTTGCTTTCTTGGTTCTTCTGCCATTGCTCAAAACCTTGATCGACACGGTTTAAACCACGCTGTAAAACGCTCTCTTTCTGCTGTTTCTGTTGGTCAAGTTGTTGGGTGTTCTGCTGTTTCACATTGTCATTGAAACGGCTAATTTCAGTGTCTATGCCTTGTCTGCGTAATTGAGTGACTTTGGTGCCTTCATGGATGGTGGCTTGTAGTCCGTTGTTCTGATCGGCATAGCTGCGGTGATCTATTTTTTCTCGGTAGCCTGCACGTTCCAATGCTTTATTGGCTAAGTCTGCCCATGTTTCTCTAATTTGCTTAATGTCTTCTTGGGTTGTCCCCATACCAAGGCTTTTTCGTTTGGCATTGCTTAACTCAATATCGGTTTTAGTGGTTAGGGTAAGTTTCTTGTCCGTATCTAATTCTGCCTTTCGGGTGGTGAGCATGATATGGGCGTGATGGTTCTTATCATTACCGCCTTTGCTCGGTTCATGGATGGCTAAATCTGCAATCACGCCATAGCGATCAACTAAGGACCTGGCAAAGTCTTTTGCCAAGTCCTTACGTTGATCAGGGTCTAATTCATCAGGTAGGGCAATCACCCATTCTCTAGCCGTTCGGGCATCTTTACGGTTTTCGGTTTTTTCTGCCAAGTTCCAAAGTTCATTACGGTCAATTTCAATATCTAAATTAGAGATAATTTCAGAATGGGCTACACCGTCCTTTCTCGTAAAGTCATGCGTCAATCCTGTACGCTCATCTTTGAGTTTTTCCCCTGCACGATATGCAGAAGATGCAACCGCAGTTCGTCCCGAACTTCGGTTAACCGTTTTAGTCGAACAATGATAGATTGCCATGCAGTCGCCTTGAGATGCTTTTGCTTTTAAAAAATTGCGTAGCAGTTTTTTGGGGTTAAGGGGAATCCCCTTACGCAAACTTTGACTTGGATGAAATCCAAGTCGTAAGTGCGCATTTCATGAAAAACACGATAGCATATTAACCGCTTGAATTTCAATTCATAGGTTCTTATGCTTGAGTGGTTTTCCTATATCCCGAAATGAACCGTTATGACCAAATCAGCCGAAAATATCGAAAAGAAAATTGAAGCTCAGTTAGAGAAGCTAAAACAGTTAAAAGCACAAAAACAAGCTATCGAAGCTAGAGAAAGATCGAAGCAAAAAGAGCAAGAAAGAAAGGATGATACTCGACGTAAAATTTTGCTCGGTTCTTATTTAATTAAAAAGATGCAAAGTAATGAAGCCAACAAAGAAAAAATACTCATGGAACTTAATGAATATTTAACTGAAAATAGAGATAGACAGCTTTTTGACTTACCAAATATTGAGGAAAATTAATTATGAATAAAGCCGATTTAATTGCCAAATTAGCACCTAAATTAAATATTAATCAAGACGAAGCAAGAGTTGTTCTTAATTCTGTTCTTGAAGTCATTACAGAAGCCCTAGTTGAAGAAAAAAATGTCCGATTAGTTGATTTTGGTACTTTTTCAGTAAAACAACGTCCAGAAAGAATGGGACGCAATCCTAAAACTGGAGAAAAACTTAAAATTGAAGCTAAGGAAATCGTTACTTTTAAACAAGGTAAGGCTTTGGGAGAGCAATTTATTGTTAAGCCAAAGCAAAAAAGTAAAGCTAAGAAGAAAGCCTAATTTTTCTTAGCTCTTTGTTTTTCTTGTTCGGCTTTATACTCTGGAATTAGCTCATTTAAGACCTTTTGGATATTTTCCTTATCTTCGATCTGCAAATTATCCCGATAGTAAATTAAGTCCTCTATTTTGCTTTCCATCTGCATTTTTTCGGTGGGTTCGGCATTTTGGGATATTCGGGATAATAGGAAGATATAACTGCATATATTTTCCCTCGCAATTTCATAATTTACGATATCGAGGTATTCAGCTTGTGTGCCGTGAAATTCTTCTAATAGGTTGGTTAATTTCATCATGCTTGAAACCCTGCTTTTTCTAAACATGGATAAAGCTCTCTGAACTTTTCAGGCTCTAAAAGCATGTCAGCGATACGAATAGCAAATTGCTGAAAGCTTTCCGTACCTTGTGAGTATTTGCTCATTTCGGGCATTTCAGACATTTTATTTGCAAATAAATGGCGTTGTGGATCGCTCAATTTTATAAAAAAATCAGGGTTACTACGATTTTGCTTAGATATTATTTTTTTTGAGATTTTATCTACTTTAGGCTTAAATTTGAATGAAAAACCTATAATTGTCCGCCCCTGCTTATGTTGCTCGTATTTAATCGTATAGTCTGAATGTTGATTCACTTGCTCCACAGCCACATCTAGGACTCGCAACTTAAAGTTAGAAATAATTTTATATTGCTTAGGTTCTACACCTAATTGCCCTCGTAATTGTTCTATTTCAATAAATGGAATATGTCCGACATTTTTCCATTTCATTAGGAGTTCAAACAATCGAGTAGCGTAGGTACTGGTAAAGTCGGTAGTTTGTGATAAGTAATAGCTTGTGAAATATTCTTTTGAATTAGCAACCAATAGGACAACATCACTGGTAAGTTGGAAGTGTAATAAACCCTCTGATTCTGTATAACCGATCTTTTGTACCCATCGTGATTTCATAACGGTTGGTATATCGCAATCTCTTAGCTTTTTGGGACGTTTAAAAGTGTATTCCTTACCAAATTCCAAGCCATATAAGGTGTATGAGAAATAGCGTAAAAACAACCGTTCTGATGCTTCTTTTAATGCTCGATAAGCTACTGAACCATCAACCTTAAATTGTTCAGCATATTCCCCTGCATGTATGGTCAGAACTGTATCACTGGTAATTTCTTGGTGCTGATTATTAGCTTTGACCAAAGCCAATCCAATTAAGCGTTGTTCTACTAAGCTCAAGGTATAACTTGCATCAATCAGCGCATTATTTTTAACAACTAAATCATTTGCCATTTCTTATACATACATTCTTTTTAGTTGTAATTATATTACATAGATTAAATACGTATAGCAATACTGCATAAACGTATAGATAAGACTGCATAAACGTATAGATAAGACTGCATAAACGTATAGATAAGACTGCATAAACGTATAGATATATCAATATAAGCCATTGATTATTAATATGAATAAGTGGTCTAAAATTATAAAATTATAAAATTATTAAAAAGAGGGGAGTGCTAAAAACTGCCCTAGGTACTCGCTAAAGCTCGTACTCTATTGAAGCTCGTTCCTCGCTTCGAGGGGCAGTTTTTGGTTAATCCTGTTTGTGAAATCTAAAAGCAAAAGCATTGGTAATGTATTCGCTTCGCTCATACTTTTTGAAAAGCAAAAGCTCCAAAGTTCGCACCCATTCGGGATGCTCTGTATCTACCGTTTAAAATCTAAAGGAAGCTTGTAATCAGAGAAAGGGCGAGCGTGAAATTTTGATGATGCTCAATCGCTCGTAGACACTCGCTCGGTTCTTATTATCTAGGTTTTAATTATTTAATGAAGCTAATCAAAGTTGTGAAACATTGCTTAAATAATAGGCGTGGAACGTGAAAAATCATAAAAAAAGCCCACCTTGGGGAAGATGGGCTATAAACTAGAAACTACAGCATTGATTTCTAAGTGGAATTATAACGTATTTCGTATAAGGTGTATTATGTTAATTTTAGGGAAACTTAATTCTATAGGTGATACCAATGGACAAAAAGATAGAAGAGAAAACTAAAGATATTAATGAAAAAATTCAAAAATTGGATTTAGCTATCCAAGAACTAATAGAAACTACAGACAATTTTTTTATTAATGATAAGTACTATGGAATTGAATGTGCTTTTATTTTAGACCATGCACTAAATATTAAAATGCACTTTTTCAACAAGTATCCAGCATTTGCACCACCTCACTTACGAGGAGTAGAAAATTATGATCGAATTATACATATTAGAGAAAATAATCCTGAAGATAAGCTAGAACAAATTTCTCCTCTTAAAGACTAAATTTTCTAATCGCGTACTTAGAAGCCCCTATTATTTAACATAATGGCGGTTATACGAAATTTGGATGTTAGAACCCATTTAAATTAATGAGTTATTGAATAAGTAAAACCCTCTAAGTAGACTTTTAGAGGTTGTAAATCTAGGAAAAAGCTAAAGATGCCGTTGATTGAGTATTACGGTCTGCTATTTGAATGGCACGATAAAAAAATGGAATTAGTCTATCGAGGGCGTGAAATTACTTTTGAAGAGGTATGTAGTGTTTTTCTTGATCCAGAGCTGATGTCCTTTGACGATCTTGGTCATTACGATGAGCAACGGCTAATATCAATCGGTCTGAGTAATCGTGGTAGACTACTAACAGTGGTTTGGGTTGAACGTGGTGATGTTGCAAGAATCATTACTGCCTTTGAGCCATCGCACAATCAAAAGCGGAGGTATAACCATGCAAAATGAATTAGAACGTTATAAAAATTTTGACCCTACCAATGCGCCAGTAGTAAAACCAAATTTTGTTAAAAAATTACAAGAACGCCATGCGATTGCTCAAGCAAAGGCTTTTGATGCGGATGTTGTAACTTGGCTAAGTTCTCAAGATAATGAAACAAAACAGCATATTAACGACATGGTGCGCCATATCATGGCGTTGAAACGTATTTAATTAAAATTTAGCTCGATGCTTTGCAATATGGCGTTAGCCATATTGCAAAGTCGAGCCACTTTGCGACTGTTTTTGTTTAATTAGTAATGAAAAATACCAAGCAAAGTACCGATTTCTA
>NZ_JBZAYU010000006.1:0-4905 GCF_058243005.1 Acinetobacter sp. 231_lipA
TTGCCTGAGTCGAGTTCAATTCTTGGTACTAAAAAATGCACATGCTTGGAGCCGTCATCTTCTTCATGCAAAACTGCTGTAAAGTGATATTGATGTGGCTGTAACCCTGCAAAGGCATGCTTTTCAAATGCTTCTAAAACTTGGTCAATCTCTTCATTTGTGGGTACATCATCTTTCGACCACGCAATCACACCGCTTGTATATTTCCAGTCGTTTTCTATTGATTCAGCAATTGCAGTAAATGTATGCGGATCTCCCCTCAAAACTTGAACATCGGCTCTAGGTCTATTGAGGTGATCAACTTCATCAATTAAATAACTAGCAGCTTTGGCTGGATCACCTTTACCGTGAGCTAAAAACTTAATGTACATCCTCACCGCTCCTCTTTTTCAAAGCTCTTTCCCTCGCACGGTTTACGGCTTCGGGGCTTCGTTCAATCTTTGGAAGTTCACCAAGAAAATGATGTAAATCATTTTGCATCTGACTTAGTGCGTGAAAACACTCAAGAAAGGAAAATTTAGAAATTGCGTTGGGGTCTTTGTAAATAATATTTAAAGCCTTTGCTGTCTGATTTAAGTTGTTACCGATTCGCCCAAGCTCAATTAAAAGATTTGGATCAGTATCAATATAGCGTTTGATAGTTTTAACTTTTACTTCAGGTGGCTTATGTCTCTTAACATAACGACCTTGAAGTTGAGCAAGGCTAGGAACAAAGAAATAGTGTTTTTGCAATTCTGCCTGTAGTGCAGTTCGAAAAAAATCCGTAAGCGTCCAACCTGTTTTTTTTAAAACAACTTCAATTTGATCTAGCTCAGTTTGAGTAAATCTATATTTTTTTAAATGATCCCTAGTTTCTTTTTTATCTTCAGCATTATCTGTCATACACATTTACCGCTTTTGCTTTTAGGGTCTTAGGGATGAAATCCCTAACAAGTCCCCGTATCACCAAAAAACGTAGTTTTGGGGGGTACGGGTAGGCTTGCTTAACTTAATTCACGATAGCATCTTGTTTTCGTGCATTCAAGATTTGATACAAATGTTGGTGCACAAAACAAAGGCTAGCTGTGAATTGATATACAGGTCATGGCAAGACTATGGACAATCATAAGCGACAGTAAAAGGGCTGTTATCTGATTTAGGTTGCACTTTCCGCTTTTTATGAATTAGATACCTTCACAAGATCTAAATTTTGTTCAAAATAGTTATATAGCCAGTCTAAATATTCGTTGGTTGGATTCTTTGCTATTGCTTCGGCTCTAAGACGTTTAGATATCCATTTGCCATAGCGAACCTTAAAAATCACAAATGACCAATTCGATTTATAGTTACGTTCATTTTGAACATAGAGTGAATAACAAAAGAAATCTAACTCGCTCATAAGGAATAAACCTAATTTAAAAAAGAAAAAGGGCTGTTATCTGATATTAGGCTTGCACTTGTGCATGAATCACGTATCAAAAACCGAAAAAAGGCTGTTATCTGATTTGGGTTGCACTTTTACACTTTTGGACAATTTTTAACCCATTTATAGACGCTTGGACGTGAAATATTTAATTTTTTGGCTATTTGCGTTGGATTGAACCCCAGAACGTGCAGTTTTAAGGCTTCTTGGCGGATATCGCTGTACTGTGCTGATCTAGCCTTACCGCCATGACTGGAATCACTGCTTAGACCGCCTTTACGCCCTTTGACAGTCTGACGCTCGATAAATTTGGCATGTGCTTCTGTGTGATTGCGCCATACCCAACGAGCAATAGACTTAGCAGTTGCCTTTACCTCTGAATGTGGCAATGGCTCTAAAAACGCACCATTTGCGTTTATAGCGACTTTTAACACTTCCGCATACCAACTATCAGGCGGCCCCGAAATAAACGCTCTAATCGCTTCATAAGCCCAAAAACGAACCGTATCGAACATCATACAGTTACGCCCAAGCCCTGAAACCTCTTTTAAGTCGGTTTTTAGTTCCTGAAGCTCTACAAAATCGGCTAAATAATTTAGGTCGTATGGTTGGACGCCAAAAGTATGATTTTCCCATGTTCCGTGACATGGATTTTTAGTGATTAAGCCCGTATAGCCACGATCTGCACCTAACGCCAAGCTATACGCCTGCTCAATCTTGGCAAGGTACTGTATGACATTCTGCTTTGCTCGATGCGTGGTACACACTGGAGCTAAAAGCATATAGCCAATATGTGCATGTCCATTTTGGCTATTTTTGGCTATCCACGTTGGGGGCGGTAAATTTGCATCAAACCATGAAAAATAAGCGTCAGATGTGTCTACATCAAAGACTAAGCTTGAAATGAAGCAAGGCGGGTTATGTTGGATATACGGCATTTGAATTGCCGTTTTTTTCTGACGAATGATTAAGCCTGCACCCAATTCATTCGTGCAATATGGCTTGTGCGGTAAATTTTTATAAAAAGTTGACCGAAAATCAGTGTCTTGTGCTTCAAATTTATTCATTTATAACAGTAACCGCTTGCAAAGCTCGTAAACACTGCTAAAATTAAGACAGATTCAGGTGTTTTAATTTTTAGTGTTTTCAAGCATTTATATTAAAATTCCGAAGAAAAACAGGTCGGCAAACCTGTTTTTTTTCGCCTGCGAAAAATATTACACCTTTTCAAATAACTGTCAAACAACTGATTTTTCAATAAAAATATGTAAATTATAACGCATCATTTAAAGCCGATTTCTCGCTGATGTTTAATTGAAAGTATTACAACATCCTCACCAGTTTTATAACGATACCAAGCCTTGTACCCACTTGAACCAAAGGGAATAATTAAGACCCTAAAATCTGGTCGCTCATCGTCAGGTGCATGAGCCAGTGGTGTTATAGATAAC
Source organism: Acinetobacter sp. 231_lipA (assembly GCF_058243005.1). Classification (NCBI taxonomy): domain Bacteria; kingdom Pseudomonadati; phylum Pseudomonadota; class Gammaproteobacteria; order Moraxellales; family Moraxellaceae; genus Acinetobacter; species Acinetobacter sp. 231_lipA. The sequence goes on from NZ_JBZAYU010000006.1 coordinate 2,854, forward strand.
TCTTTTAGATAAGATCTAATAGTTATAATCGCTTCTTTAGCCGCTTCGGGGTTCTTTGTCTGTAAAAATGCCTTTAATCGACTTAAATCATTAAGGGCGTTTCTAGTTAAAATTACTTGTGGCATAGAGGTACGTCTTTCTCGTTATCAGTTCCCCAACTCTCAAGCCATTCATCTGCTTCTGCCAAAGTTACATGTAACCCAGTTTCCAAATAGTCCTCATAAGAAGCTATAGCCTCTCTCCGCTCTGCTTCGAGGCGTTCCTCTTGCTCAATAAAGCTAGTAATTGCAGCTTTTGCCAATGCGTGAGCTGTCCGCTTCTTGGTTGTTGCTAAGCGGCTTAAACGGTCTTTATAGCTAGAATCAAGCTTAATAGACATTGCTGTAGTGGACATGATTAAACTCCTATCACATCAAAAGGTAATACCTAGTATATACTTTCAATACCCAAACAGCTATAAACTATTAAAATGGGCTTGGGGAATCATAGCCACGGTCATTTTTCTTTGTCTGTTCTTTCGCTCGTTGCAACTCCCTACGCTGATCAAGTTGATCTAAAGCCTCGAAGATACTTGTTGGATTAAACCCGCTAGATTTTGTTGATATTGCTCTACTGAACTCATTTTCTCGATCACTCGTTCTGTCAGTGGCTTCAATTTGATTTCTATCACGGCTTGTACCAAATTCGGCAAGATGTTCTCTATTATCGTCTCTGCTTGATTCTCGATGTTCAAGTCTGTTACTAACTGCTTTAAATGGCTCTCTAATCGCTGTTTTAAGCTGTTCTCCAAATTTTTCAATAAATCGGCTGACAACTTCGGATTCTGTAATTGCTTGATGATATTGATCAGCTCGTTGCTTTGCTCTCTCAATTGATTGCAGTGCTTCACCAGTTCGTTGTTGTATTTCTCCAATTCGTCTATGGTTCGATTCTGAGTCTGAATAAGCTGTAAGGCTTGCTCTAGCTGCTTCTGTTGCTCTTTGAGCTGCTGTTGATGTTCTTCGATAATCTGTAATAACTGCGCTTCGAGATTCATTTAACGCACCTCCCTTACTATTCCAAGCGGTCTCGTCCCATTGTCCAGTGCGTAACTCTCTTTTACGTTCGGGTCTAACTCTACGCACAGTTTCCCCCCACATTCCATTGTGAACATGCTTCCGCCTTGTGATTTCAGATAATCGACTTTGTTCTGCATCTCGTTTATGTCGTTGTATTTGCTCTTGCTTACGTAGCCTAGAGCAATACTCGATATAAGCAAAATAAGAGCTATCGAAGCTAAAACTATATTTGATGTAAAAAGGGTTTTCTTGATCTTGGCTGTTTCGGCTATTCCTTGGCTCATGCTGTTCAATTGAGCTGATTGGGCTTTTAACTGCTCGAGCTGCTCTGCCTGTTGGTTCAAAAGTGTCGCTGTTTCTTGAGTCTGTTGCTGTAATAATTGGGCTAAATTCTGACTCTCTGCTTGGACTGAAATTAGGCTCAGCTTGGTTTCTGCCATCTGATTGATAGCGTTCTCCGTTGTACGTTGCACGTTTACTTGCAAGCTTTTCAGACTTTGTTCTGCACTGTTCAGCAAGCTTTCTGTGTTCTGCTGAAATAATTCGATATTCGCTTGATGTCCCTGCATCATTTGCTTTTCTTGCTCGATTCTCAAAGTAAGATTCGATATTAAATTCTGACTCATAAAATGCACCTTTTAGGCGTATCGCCTTTTCTGCACCATTAAATTTTAGGGAAATGAATTTGTCACTGGTTCGGGTAACTATGCCCAACTCCGAAATAGCATCTAAAACGTCTTTTCTATCTCTAATAAAACCATGCTCAACACGTTGTTCTATATAGCTTCCAACGATTTCACGAATATCATTAACAGACTTATCTTTTAAACCTGCTCGTACTGCAAATTTATCTTGGAAATGGATATGATCAGGGGTTTTCGTGTCACGTTGTAAAGTAGGATCATCAGGTCTTGACCATCCTTTTGAGTAATTAAAATAATCCCTCAAAGGGTCGAAATACTTTTCATGACCTGGGGGCGCTATATTCAATGCT
>NZ_JBZAYU010000007.1:0-4135 GCF_058243005.1 Acinetobacter sp. 231_lipA
GTGGGATTCCCCTGTAACGGTTTAGCTCCAATCTCTCGATCTTCACTATCGCTACGATGCACCAGTGACACTTATTCCCTCCACATGCACCGCATATCTTCCTTTAAAAAAGGCGAACAGAAGCTGATAAGGCTCGAATACAGTCTATGTATTGCTTATTGGATGAACGAGAATCAAGTAACGAAAGACTTTTTACTGATACAATGCTTGCCATTTTTTATCAATTTGATAGAATCTGAAAAGCGGTACAAGCCGAAAGGTGAAATCAGTACGAGCGTCTAACTCTGCTGATCTTCGTTACTTGATGCTCTTAACATCAAATAACTGCGTACCACCAAATTTAAGACAAAACCCCTCTAAGTTGCAAGACTCAGAGGGGTTTTTCTTTAGGTTTTAACTACAACTTTTCATTAGAATTGTTGCAAGGACTCTTTTTTTATATATTTCAAATTTTTTAACAAGATTTTTATTTGTTTCTCCTACTCCTAACTCATGCCCGAAAAAGAGGTCAAGCATGTCCGAAACCTTGCAACTTGAACAGTTAACAGAATCTTTACAGCAGCTTTTGGGTGAATCCCTCTTTGCCATTTATCTGTATGGTTCAGCTGTTGATGGCGGGCTAGGTCCAGAAAGTGATCTGGATGTTTTGGTTGTGGTGAATCAAGCACTGACACTCCATCAAAGACAGCAACTGGCAGAAACCTTATTAAAAATTTCGTATCCAATTGGGGCTGCACAGCGTGCACTTGAAGTCACCATCGTACTTAAAGAGCAAATTCTCTCAGGCAGTTATCCACTCAGCTACGAACTACAATTTGGGGAGTGGTTACGGGAGGAGTTAAACCAAGGTGCTTTGCTCCGCGCACATACAGACCCTGATCTGAGTATTTTGCTGAAGAAAGCACAAATGCATCATCGTAGTTTGTTGGGGCCAAGTTTGACACAGTGGTCAACGGCAATTCCTGAACAGCACCTCTGGCAGGCAATGGCAGACACCTATCCCTCTATTGTGGCACATTGGGATGAGGATGCCGATGAACGTAATCAGATTTTGGCCTTATGCCGTATTTATTTTAGCTTGATAACGAATGAGATTGTGCCTAAAGACCAAGCCGCACACTGGGTGATAGCTCAGTTACCGTCGCTGCATCAACCCATTTTGCAGCGCATGATCCAAGAATATAAAGGTGAGATACGCAAACAAAACTGGCAACAACAGCATCAGGCTTTAGGCCCTGTTGTTGACTTCCTTAGTTCAAAAATTGATGAACAATTTAATAAGAAGAGTAGCCTAATCAAGTAATAGTGTTTTAACCAAGCATTTTGAGCTGACGGGCTTCTATAAGCCCTACATCCCCCAACTCATCCCTCGATCTTGCTTAGGTTGGGGCTGTTCCATTTCCATTTTCCGTTCCTTCATCTGGATGATATTCGCTTCAATAGTTCGGACGTTTCGAGCAAATTCTGCTGCGCTTTGGCTACTTCTGACGAGACTGACTGCTGTACGGTTGAGATTTTCTCCAGTACGTCCTCGTAGTTCGTTGTAATTTGGCTCATCTCTCTGACTTTGCCATTGATCTGCTCGGTATACGTTGCCGTACTTCTCTCTAATTCGTGAAATTGCGTCTGTGTTGTCGATAATGACTTTTGTGTTTGCACTAAGCCTTTCTGTACGCTCTCCATTGCCTTTGATTGTGCTGATAAGGCTTGGATAATTTTCTTTTGCATCACGTCTAAACTCTGCTGTTGCTGCTGCAATTGCGCTTGTTGTTGCTGTAATTGCTGCTGTTGTTCTTCGATGATTTTCAATAACTGTGTTTCTAATTCGGTCATCGTTTAATACCCCATCGGAATCATGTAACCGTTCTGCCATTCGCCTGCATTCTTGTTGATCTGAATACATAAGCGTTGGGCTTTGCTGTTTTGCTGTCTGCATGTGCTGAACGTCAAACTGCCCCCCGATCGGTTCAGGTGATCCACTCGCATTTGTTTCTCGTTGATCGTCATATTGAGCGTCTGAATCTCGCTGTACTTGCTTTTCCCCATAAAACTGAGCGCAATAATGAGAATAATCAAAATAACAGCGCCCAAAATCAGTGCCATATTCAAAGTAGTAAGCTGTTTCAGTAGGCTTTTGTTCTGAACTTGCTGTTCTTCTGTCTGTATCTGCTCGTTCATTTGCTTTAAACGGCTCAATTTGGACTGTAGCAAGGCTTGGTACTGGTCGAGCTGCTTTTCGATCTGCTGTGAGCTGTTCTGTAGGTTCTGCGCTAATTTCTCGTCTGACTGTTGGATAGCGGTCGCTGTGATATTGGCTCTTGTGCTTAAGTTGTCTTTGATAATCTGTGACGTTTGCTCGATACCGCTCAGAAGTTGTTCCTCGGTACGTTGCAATTCGCTGTTGTACTTCTTGTCGATATTCGCCAGTAGCTCTAAAGCCTTGCTCATAAACCTCTCCATTCAAACGGATAGGACGTGTTGCGCCCTCATATGGATTTTCAATTGATATTGATTTTTGGGTCTGTCGGGTGACTTTGACGTCATTGGACTCAAGCCATTCAACCAATTTTTGCCGATCGGCAATTTCACCATTGGCAACGGCTCGATAGATACGTTGATGTAATTGCGCTTTAAAGTCCCGAACGTCCTTTGGGAGGTTCTTCTTATTGATTAAAAGCTGCTGATTGTTCGGGTCATCAGGGTCATACAGTCTATGTTCCGCATTGGTAATCTGCTTAAACAGATCTACTCGATCGAGATCTACCGGTGCATAAAATGGCTGTAGCCGTTTGCCTGTCGAAAGTTCCACATTAGGAATCACAAAATTCAGCTCAAGCCGAGTCTCTCCAGTAACTTGGTTCACCTTATCTTGGTGCTGTACCCATAGAACTTTATACTGATCTTGATCAAGGCCAGGAAAAAGACACTGCTCAAAATTCTGCATGATCTGCTGTTTATCCTGGTCAGATAAATCATGCTCGTAAAAGGATAAACAACCGCTGGTATATTTCTTGGCAAAAGGGCTGCTATCAATGAGTTGTGCTGTCAGCTCCACATCACCACTTAAAACCTGTGCATGTTCTCGCACTCGATCTTCACCAAGTAAATAATCTAGACAACCTTTGGATAAACCTGTGCCATGTCTAAAAAAATCAACGATCATCTGGACGTAACTCCCGAAGTTGCTGATCTATGGAAATCAACAAATGAAGTAACTTCACTTTGTCAAAAGTACCTGTCCCTGCAATATCCGTATTAATAGCCTTGGCAATCTGATTGACGTTATTACCTATGCGACCTAACTCTAAAATTAAAGAACGTTCTGTCTTGGTATATGAAGATTCAACAACGTTTTTTGCTTTAATTTTTTGGTCATCATCTGCTTTTGAATTATGAATCTGTGTTGCTTTCTCTACTGCCGATTGACGTAGCAACTTTGCGATTGAACCAAAAGGATTATTAGCATCAAGCAATTGGTACTCTGATTCTGAAAGTCTGACTTTAAACGTCCGTTCCCGAACCGCTTTCTGTTTAGTTACTGAATCTATTTCCATTTGATCAATCCAATTCTCGGTATGAAACCGGTTTAAGGGAAAATCTTTGATTTTTCTTTAAGCCGGTTTTCGGGGTATCGGGGGTGAAGCCCCTGATCAAGGTCACAGCTTAGCACTATTGAACATCGTGAAATAGGGGTAACTGTGTATCCTTGCTTATCAATTACGGACAAATTTGTTCTATAAATTATTAAATCAAATGACTCGGTATATAAACTCTAGAAAGTATTGGCATTAATCTTGTAAAACTAAAGACGCTCAACTCTTTCTCACCGCCACCACAGCCTTCGCTTCGCTCAGGCAGATGGTGGACGTTGAGAGAGTTTCGGCAATACTCTCCCTAAGGGCTGTCATTCAAAAAATGACACTTCCCTTAAGTATTGCCGATTTAACCTGATTAGGCTGACGGAGCCACGCATCGGTCGTATCCGCACCATGCTTTACATACATGGTAGACAAGGACTAAAAGTTTTGTACCTTCCCCCACGCGCTCCCTGTCGAAGTATGGTGGTATCTCTGCGAGGATTTCTCCAACATGCAACTTAACCAACCTATACAACTACTCTCAACGCTCCGCTTGT
>NZ_JBZAYU010000008.1:0-4005 GCF_058243005.1 Acinetobacter sp. 231_lipA
CGACAAACTTTGCAATCTAAAAGATCGTGTGATTAAACCATCACTTAATGAGATTACCAAAAATACAGATATAGAGATCACTTACGAGAACGTAAAAAAAGGGCGTTCTGTGGTCGGTTTTAAGTTCACAGTGAAAGAGAAACATAAGCCGAAATTGATAGCACAAGAGCGAGATCAAAAAACTATAGACATGTTTTACAAGCTCACAGATGCACAAATCAATAAATACAGCTCAATTCTTTCTAAAGTTTCAGAAATTTCAGAACTTAGTACATTTCAAGATTATCCATCATTTGCTTTGTGGATTTCAGGAATTTTACGAGATCCAAAATCAGTGAGAGAAGAAACAGCAAAACGTATTTTCAAAGCACTAAGAAAATATACTGATTTCAAAGATTAGAAGTTAAGTTATTAGTCTCATTTTCATCTTTAACAGGTAGCATATTAAATAATTTTCTATCTCGATCTTCTGTTAAATACTTGTTTAATTCAGCGAGTATTTTTATTTTTTCTGCTTCATCTTCCATTTTTTTTAGCATCATAGAACCGATTAATATTTTTTTTCGAGTTTCTTCTTTTCTTTGTTGCTCTGAGATTTTCTTTTTTTCTCTAGCTTCGATTGCTTGTTTTTGTGCTTTTAATTGATTTAGTTTTTCTAGCTGTTTTTCAATTTTTTCATTTAAAGCATTAATACTCATAACATTACACACCCTTTTGGATTCTTCTCGATCATAAGCGCGTTTGAACTTTGTTTCAAGCTGCTATATGATACTCAAAGAATCCCGAAGGGCGCACTTAGCCAAACTATCTTCGATGTTTGGAAGTACGGCAGGGGATACCTCCCCCACACCCCTGACAAATTCGATTCCTCATTTGTATTTCGCTAAAGCGAAATTAAGAGCAAAAGCAAAATGGCACTTTATCATTTTTCAGTCAAAGCGATTAGCAGAGCAGACGGACGTTCCGTTGTTGCTTGTGCTGCATATCGTGCAGGTGAAAAATTGACATGCGAATATTACGGAAAAGAGCAAGACTACACAAAAAAAACAGGCGTGGAATTTACCAATATTTATGCGCCTGAAAATACAAAATCAGTGCTACTTGATCGCAATCAACTTTGGAATTCAGTTGAAAAAACTGAACGCAAAAAAAATGCTTTACTGGCACGAGAATTTGAAATTGCATTTCCAAGCGAGTTGAATGCTCAACAACGTAAAAAAATGCTCGATGAGCTTTGTCAAAACCTTGTAAAAAAGCATGGTGTAATTGTTGATGCAGCAATTCACGCACCGCATACAGATGGCGGAAGTGATGAACGTAATTATCATGCTCACATCATGTTTACGACACGTGCAATCGACCCTCAGACAGGTAATTTTTCAGCAAAAAAATATCGTGATTTCAGTCGAGACTCAGGCACAAAAACGGTCTGCCACTGGAGAGAGTCTTTTGCGGATCTCACCAATCAGCATTTAGAGAAAGCAGGCTATGACGTTCGAGTCGATCACCGCAGTTACAAAGATCAAAAAAATGGACTTGAAGCGACAAAACATGAGGGCTATGAAGTCACACAGCTACGCAGAATGGGCGTAGAAACTGAAATCAGTGTCAGTAATGATCTTATCAAGCAGAATAACTTTGAAAGAACCCAAGATCCTCAGCTCTTGAAAGGTCTAGAGCAAGAAATTTTTGCAAGTGAAAAAATAGTTTCAACTCTTAAAAATGAGCGTGACGAGATGAATGTAGAAATTAATAAAAATAACTTAGCAGAAGCACAAGAACGAGTGCAGAATTTTAAAAAAACTTATGATGCTTTTCACAATGCAATTGACGATGATGCATCAACATTTGAGAAAATCAAAACAGTTAGAGAGTATGATTTTCATCGAAAAAGTCAGCAGTACATTGCAGACCTCGATTTTCTCATTGAAAACGGTATTACACCCAAGCCCAAAGGTATTTTAGGTACACTCAGAGTCTCTCAACTGATTAAAAAAGATGATGTTTTAAACGATCTTAGTGTGATGATTTATCTTAGCGAAAGCTACTCAAAAGAAAAGAAAGAACGTAAAGAAAAAATAGAAAATGATCGCAAAGCGCAGGAAAAATCACAACAAGAAGAAGCAGATCGAAGCGCAAAATCACAACAAGAAATTCTTGATTATCAAAACGGAGTCCAAAAATTAGCAAAAAATGCGGGTTACGCCAATGATTTCTTCTCCGAAAAATTCATATTTTATTCTTTTTATACAAATACTTATGATATTTTTTCAGAATTGGGAGCTGTCCAAAAAGGCGATAAACAATCATATTTGAAGCTAGTTAGAGAACGATATGAAAAAATTCAAGATGTTTTCACAAAAGAACGATCACACACAGATCGCGTACGTTACGCGAGCTGCCCTGGAAAAGAATCTTTTCAAGACATATACAAACTCATTCAAGCAGATAAAAAAATAGCTCAAAGCGTTGATACAGCTATGTTTGATCATATTAGTAAAATCGAAGAAGCAGTGAAAAACTACGAGAATTTCTTGTACAACGGAGAGCCGACTTCAAGTCCAAAATCAACTTTAGAGCACACTCCAACATATGAGAAAAAGTTAAATCACGACAATCCATTTAAGCCATAGTTAGAACGATTTTTTTAGTTTTATGTTTAATTCCAACTTTGATCATATCTAAAAATCCACGACAAGGCCTCAAACAAGCCGTATTAGCTCGATTATCAACTAACAAGCACCTACCCTACCAGACAACATCTAAATACGCCTTAAAATGCATTAGATGCTTATTTGAGAGAATGAAAATTTTTATCCATTGGAGTGTTTGTCAGGTTTTCGCCCACATTTGATTTTAAAAACAGCAATTAAATTTAATTTTTCTAAACAATAGAAGGTCTTATAGAGCGAGTGTCTACGAGTGACACAAAGAAAATCCGCCCTTCCCCCCTCTGATTACCGCTTTTGCTTTTGAATTAACGTAAGCAGCAGTTAGCGAGTGTCTACGAGCGAAGTATTGATGCTTTTTGCTCTTCAAAAAGCATGAGTGAAGCGAATGCATTATCAATGTTTTTGACTTTGCTTTTGCTCTTGAAACGACACGAGCGAAGCGAGTGCCATAGCCTTTGATTTTGCCTTTGATTTTGCCTTTGATTCTCTTTTTATTCTTTTAAAAAGCTTTTAAAAGCTTTTAGACCCCCTTCTAGCCCACGCATAGCAAGGCTTTCAGACTTTAAAAAACTACTTTTACCAAACTTAAAACTACTTTTACCAAACTTTTTGACTTTAAAACAGTACTTTTGCCAAACTTTAAAACTACTTTTACCAAACTTTAAACTACAATGTATTTGTTGTTGTTTTATTAAAAAACTACAAAAATCATAGTCAAATTTTGGCCACTATATTATATTTACTACAACGAATTCGGTGTAGTTAATTCGGTACATTATAGAGATTGTAGTTTTATGGAAATTAAAAAAACTTATCCGCCATCTTGGGTTGTGATGCAGAACAATATCCAAGAATGTTTTAAAAGCATGAGTATTGATGAAAAACGCATGTTGATCCTTGCCAGTCCTATTGCACGTACAAAAGGCGCTACTGAAAAGGACGCTATAATCATCACGGCTGAAGAATTTGCAAAAGAGTGCGGCATAAAAATACATTCAGCCTATCCTCAGTTAGAAACAGCAAGCAAAGCATTAATTAAGCGTTATTTTGCTTATCACAATGAAAGAGGTAAAAAAGTTCTATCGAACTGGGTTATTGATTGCACTTATGAAGATGGGGGTATCGCAATTCGATTTCCTGAGATCGTTTTATTAATGCTTACAGAATTCGATAAATTAAATCCGTATACAAAGTATAAAAAGGACATCGTTCTAAGTCTTAAAAAAGACTATTCATTTGACCTTTATCACTTAGCAAAAAAACACCAAGCAATGGGGCAATTTGAGATGTCCTTAGAACATCTAAAAAATGAGCTTGGTTTACCTCCGTCATA